>CAZTHR010000044.1:0-12350 GCA_964613265.1 uncultured Lentisphaeraceae bacterium
ACTTTTTTCTGGCGTAGATTGGCCAGTGCCTTGGAGACGCAGACGAGTGCGCACGTACCAACGAGCATGAGCGTCGAGAGCGCAAAGACGGCCGGCAGATTCTTCGAGTGCTTCACCATCGAACTGACGTACGTCGGGAACGTATTCGTTCCCGCGCCGTTGACGAATGACGTGATCACCACGTCGTCGATCGACAACGTAAACGCCAGCAGACCGCCCGCGACAATGCCCGGCATCAAGATTGGTAGCTCGACTTTGAAGAACGTGTAGACCGGCCCCGCCCCCAGATCGTAGGCCGCCTCGATAATCGCGTTGTCGAAATCCTGCAACCGCGCTAACACGGTCATGGCCACATAGGACACGCAGAACGTGACGTGCGCAATGAAAATCGTCCAGAACCCGCACTCGACACGACACGCCACGAAGAGCATCAGCAGGGAAATGCCGATGAGAATGTCAGGCATGACGAGCGGCGTATAGACGAGCGCGTGGTGAAGGCTTTGCAGACGCCCCCGCCAGCGGTGAAGCGCGAGCGCCGCCGTCGTCCCCAACACGCAGGACGCCAGCGTGGCCAGACCGGCGATTTCAACCGACAACCAGAAACTCTGCAGCAGTTTGCGAACAGACCCCGCCCCTGTGAAAATCTGCTGATACCATTTCGTCGTGAAGCCGAGAAACGTCCCGTCCGCCCCCGTGAACTGCATCGTAATGCCGTTGGGAACGAACCCGTACGCAATGACGAAGAGAATCGGCACGTAGAGAAAAACGAGCACAAGCGCCAGCACGAGGCGCGAGAAGAACGAACGTTTCATGACACGGAACCTCCCGTCATGCGGCGAGCCGTTTCCGTGGCCAGCCGTTTGCGGTCACGCACATCCTGCCGCCGCTTCCACCACATCGCACAACCGAGCGGCACAAGAACGGAAAACGCCATGAGCGTGGCGAGCGCCGACGCATGGGGAATGTTGCGGTTCTGGATTGCGCGCATGAAAATCTTGTTGCCGATCAACACACAGTCCGTCCCACCCAGCATTTGCGGAATCACATAGGAACCAATGGCGGGAATGAAGACCATGAGAATTGCCGAAACGATGCCCTGCTTGACGCCGGGGATGAAGATTTTACGGAACGCATAGAATCCTCGCGCCCCCAAATCGCGAGCCGCTTCCAAAAGCGAGAAATCGAATTTCTCGGCGGCCGTGTAAATCGGCATAATCGCAAACGGCAGAAACGTGTAGACCGACACAAGCACCACGGCGGCCTCGGAATCGAGAATCGTCGCCGTCGTCGGATCAAACGGTCCTTTTGTCGCCAACCCCAATCCCACGAAAAAGGATTGGAGAAATCCCGGCAACCAGTCGAAGAGCCATTCACGAAATCGGAGGAAGGTCGTGAAACACGTCTGCAACCAACCGTCTGGGTGGAGCATCGTCTTCCACGCGAACACGCGAACGACGAAACTCGTCCAAAACGGCAGCATGATCAGCCCCGCGACGAGTGCGCGAAACTTCTTGTGCATCCGCGCAATCGCGTAGGCGCACGGCAGAGCCAGCAGGATGCACCAGACCGTCACGACGAACGAAAGGCGAATCGTGCGCCAGACGATTGCCGGATAATCGGGATCGACGAGCGCGCGCCACGTTTCCATCGACCAGGCATCCGCCACGCCGCCGTTGGGCGTATGCCCGTGGAACGTGAAGGAGAGGACGATGAGCGTGGGAACGGCGAAGAAAAGGATCAGCCAGAGAAAGGACGGCGCGGTGACAAACCATTCCGACCACCGTCCGCGCGACGTCCCCTTCATGACGCCACCGGGCCTTTCGCCGCCGGCGGCGCCTGCACGAGGGATTCATCCATCGCGTTGAAGTTCTCGATCATGTAGCCATCGTCCGGATGCCACCACATGTAGGCCTTGTCGTTCCACGTAATGGCTTCCTGGTCGAGCAGAAAGCGCGAATGCGGTTTCAAGGCGCTCACACTGCGGCCGTTGCTTCGCAGCCAGTATTTCGTGTAGACGCCCTGATAGATGACGTCCGTGACCTGGCTCTGAAAGACGTTGATGCCAGCCCCCTTCTCCGGCGGCGGCGGATTGAGCGTGACGCGGATTTTCTCGGGACGGACCGACAGATGGACTTTCTGTCCGACAACGAGATTTTTGTCGTTGAACGCCTGGATGGCTGCGAATCCCGGACAGTCGATCGTGCAGTAGTCACCGTCCGTCGAGACGATTTCACCTGCAAAGAAGTTCGTGTCGCCGATAAACGCCGCGACGAAACTCGACACAGGCGCCTCGTAAATCTTCGCCGCCGTGTCGAGCTGTTCCACCTTGCCGCGATTCATCACCGCAATGCGGTCGGACAACGACATGGCTTCGCCTTGGTCGTGCGTGACGTACATGAACGTGATGCCGACCTGATCGTGGATCGTATCGAGTTCCAGCAACATATGCTGGCGCAGTTTCAAATCGAGCGCCGCGAGCGGTTCGTCCAACAACAGCACCTGCGGACGATCCACCAACGCGCGCGCAATGGCCACGCGCTGCTTCTGTCCGCCCGACAATTGGTTTGGATACTTCCAGGCGTGATCGCTCATCTGGATCATCTCCAGAATCGCGTCCACCGCTTCCTCGATTTCCTCTTTCGGTTTCTTGGCCAGACGAAGCGAAAAGGCAATGTTGTCCCAAATCGTCATCGTCGGGAAAAGCGCATAGTTCTGGAAGACGGTGTGGACGCGCCGCGCGTTCGGCGGCGCATCCGTGATGTCCTTACCGTCCAGATAGATCCGCCCGGAATCCGGTCGCTCGAAGCCGCCAAGCATTCTTAGCAGCGTCGTTTTACCGCATCCCGACGGTCCCAGGAGCGAGAAGAATTCGCCTTTTTTAATTGAAATCGAAACGTCGTTGACCGCCGTCAAGGCGCCGAAGCGTTTCGTCACATGGTCGAATACGAGGAATTCGCTGGCCAATTCACCCTCTCCTTATGCGGATGTTCCGATTGACTACTGGACCCAAACCTGCGTGGACTGCTGTTCATAGTGGCCCGGCTGCCACACGCGCACCGTCCCCTGTCCCGTCTGCTGGTCGACATAACGGCCTTCCACCCAGACGTTCTGGACACGGGTTTCGTACCGCCCCGTCTGCACAACGGGCGCGGGCGTGACGACTTGCTGCACGACCGGCGCGGGCTGCACGACGACGGGCGCGGGCGTGACGACCACGGGCGGCGGCGGCGGCGGGCGCGTGGCATCGTAAATCGTTGCGGCCAACAGACCCGCACCCAGAATGCCCGCGCCGATGGCAACGCCCGTGCTGTGGTGGTGGTGATGGTGGTGCCCACGCGGCCCCGGCCCCGGCCCCCACGCACACGCCGTCAGGGACAGGCACAGCGCCACCGCGCACAAACAGACTTTCTTGAACTTGTTCATGGTCTAACTCCTTTTCACTTTCGTTGTTTCGCCATCAGGGCGTCAATGTCCTGTACGGCGAAAACGTCCGTCACATCTGACCACGCCCGCAGCACTTTTTGTATTTTTTCCCGCTGCCGCATGGACACAGATCGTTGCGTCCAACAATCGGCATCCCCGGCCGCGCACCCGGCGGCGGACGACGGACGGCCTGAACGCGCTGACCCGACATTTCGCTCATCATGCTTGCGAAGACGTCGCCGACATTCTTCTTCGCCGGTTCCGCCGCGGGCGGCGGCGGCGCTTTCGGCTCTTCCGCCGCAGGTGGCGGCGGTTCGATCGGCTGCGGCTCGACGGGCGCGGGCGGTTCAGCCGGCGGCGGTTCGGCGGGTGCATTCTCCACGGCGGCGGGCGGCTCGGCGCCCGGCGGCGGGTTCTGGACGACGCGGATGTTCATCTGCGCGAGAACCTGCTCGAAGATCTGCCGCGCCTCGTCCTGCGTGGCGCCGTTCTGCAACGCCGCGCCCGCGCGGGCGTTCGCCTCCGCAAGCGCATTTTCCACCATCGCGCGTTGTACCTTTTCCTGCGCGATCCGCTTCGCCTCCTCCTGCGACGCGCCGTTTTTGACGGCTTCGGCCGCTTCGGCATTCGCCTCCGCGATTGCACGCGCCATGATCATGCGCCGCACGTTCCGTTCCGTCGTGGCACGGAACTCGTAGCTCGCCACGCCCGCCTTGATCGTGTTCATCAAGTTCTCGAACATGTCGAACGCCTCGCGCTTGTACTCGATCAGCGGATCGCGCTGACCGTACGAACGGAGGTTCACGTTGTGGCGCAATTCGTCCATCGCCCGCAAGTAGTCCTGCCATTCGCGGTCGATGCACTGCAGGAAGACGCCGCGTTCCATGTCCGGCAGCACGTCGGGGTTCTCGCTCCGGCACTTCGCCTCATAGGCGTCCTTGACGAGATTGAAAACGTATTCGCCCGCTTTGCCGGGTTCGCCGAGGAACGGCTTGAGCGCGGCGGCGTCGACGAGCACGGGGAACGTACCGGCGACCCAGTCGCAGAACGCTTCCACGCCGCTTCCCTTCGGGTCGGACAGATGGCGTTCGCTTTGGGTTTGCACGAGGTCGTTGAACACGTCCAAAATCGTACCGTGCACGACGTCCGGCCCGCCACTGAGAATCGTGCCGCGCAGTTCGTAGACGATCGAACGCTGCTTGTTCATCACGTCGTCGAATTCGAGCGTACGCTTCCGGATTGCATAGTTCTGCTGTTCGACGCGCCGCTGCGCCGTCTCGACGCTCTTGTTCAGGAAGCGGTGCTCCATCACCTCGCCTTCCTTCATGCCGAGACGCTGCATGATGCCGCTGATCTTCTGCGACCCGAAGAGACGCATCAGATTGTCTTCCAGCGAAATGTAGAACTGCGAACTGCCCGGATCGCCCTGACGCGAACAGCGGCCACGCAACTGGCGGTCAATACGCCGCGATTCGTGGCGTTCCGACCCGATCACGTGCAACCCCTGCGGATGCGCGAGCAGAATCTGCTGAATGGTGTCCTTCCCGCCCGGCAATTTGTCCTTCAGGCCCAGATTGCTCTTGACGGTCTCCGGCGGCAACGTCACGACGCCCGGCCCGAGCTTGATGTCCGTGCCGCGTCCCGCCATGTTCGTGGCGATCGTCACCGCGCCCGGCTGACCCGCGAGCATGACAATCTCGGCTTCACGCGCATGGTTCTTCGCGTTGAGGACTTCGTGAGGAATCTTCGCCGCCTTGAGCAGACGGGACAAAACTTCCGACGTGTCGACCGTGACGGTGCCGAGCAGCACGGGCTGGCCGGCCGCGTGGCGCTTCTGGACTTCCGCGATAATCGCCTTGTACTTTTCGCGCTGCGTCCGATAGATCTGGTCGTTGCCGTCGATGCGGCGGATGGGGCGGTTCGTGGGAATCGCCACCACATCGAGCTTGTAGATGTCCTTGAATTCACGCGCTTCGGTTTCCGCCGTGCCCGTCATGCCCGCGAGTTTTTTGTAAAGGCGGAAATAGTTCTGAATCGTGATCGTGGCGAGCGTCTGGCTCTCCTTCTCGATTTCAACCCCTTCCTTCGCCTCCACGGCCTGATGGAGGCCGTCGCTCCAACGGCGGCCCGGCAAAATGCGCCCCGTGAACTCGTCCACGATGTAGACGTGGTTTTCCTGGACAACGTAGTCGACGTCCTTCTCGTAGAGGCAGTAGGCGCGTAGGAGCTGGTCGACGACGTGCACACGCTCCGAACGCTCCATGAAGTCCGCCTGGAGCCGGCTCTTGCGCTTGGCCTTCTCCTCGGCGGAGAGGTTGTTCGCGCCATCCAGCTGGCTCATCTCGCTGGCAAGGTCGGGGATGACGAACATCGACGGATCCTGCGGATTCATCTTGTCGCAACCCTTGTCCGTCAACGCCACTTCGCGCGTCCGTTCGTCAATCGTGAAGAAGAGTTCGCCCCGCAGGCTCCGCGCCTCCTCCTTGTGCATTTCGGACAGCATTTCCATCTCCACGTCTTCGTGGAGTTTGCGGATCTCGGGTTCCTCGAACATGTGGAGCAGCTGCTTGTGCTTCGGCGTCGAGTGGTAGACCTGGTAGATGCGCTTCTTGCAGCCCCACGTGTCGTTCGCCGCGAGCGCCTTTTTCGCCTCGGCGATAAACTCGTTGCACTGCTTCACCTGATGGCGGACGATCGTGTCCACGAGCGGCTTCATCGCCATGTACTGGTGGGACGTGGAGACCGTCGCCGGGCCGCTGATGATGAGCGGCGTTCGCGCCTCGTCGATGAGAATGGAATCGACTTCGTCCACGATGGCGAAGTTGTGGCCGTTCTGCACGACCTGGTCGGACTGGACAGCCATGCCGTTGTCGCGCAAGTAGTCGAAACCAAACTCGCTGTTCGTGCCGTACGTGATGTCGCACTGGTACTGCGCCCGGCGCTCGGCGGAATCCATCGAGTTCTGGATGCAGCCGACCGTGAGGCCGAGGTACTTGTAGAGATGCCCCATCCACGTCGCGTCGCGGCGGGCGAGGTAGTCGTTGACCGTCACGAGCTGCACGTTCTTGCCGGCGAGCGCGTTCAGGTAGAGCGGGAGCGTCGCGACGAGCGTCTTGCCTTCACCCGTCTGCATTTCCGCGATTTTGCCCTGGTGGAGGACGATGCCGCCCACCAGCTGGCAGTCGAACGGCACCATGTCCCACGTGAGCGTGTGGCCGCACACGTCCTCGGTCGTCCCCACCAAATGGCGGCAGGCGTTCTTGACGAGGGCGAACGCCTCCGGAAGGATGCGGTCAAGCGTTTCACCATCGGCGATGCGCTTCTTGAACTCGGCCGTCATGCGGGGGAAGTCCGCGTCCGTGAAATTCCGAGACTGGTACTCCGCCTCGATACGGTTGATTTCCGCCACAATCGGACGGATGCGCTTCAGGTCACGCGCGTTCTTCGTACCAAAAATTTTCTTTAAGATGTCCATAGGGTAGAGAGTATATCAAAACTTAGGGGGATGGGAGTAAAAATCAAAGGAACGGGGAAAAATCGTCACAGCGACTTGAGTTCCCGAATTTGGTCGCGCAGGAACGCGGCGCGTTCGAATTCAAGCGCGTCGGCCGCCTCCAGCATCTCCGCCTGCAGCGCCGCGATCGTCTCCTGCACGTCGCGTTTCTCCGGCGACGGCACGACGGCCGGACGTTCCGCTTTCTTCGCCTCCGAATAGACGTAGACGGATTCGTTGATTGCGCGCTGGACGCTCGTCGGCGTAATGCCATGCGCCGTGTTGTAGGCGATCTGCTTCGTCCGATGGTTCGCCGTGATCCGCAGAAGGTCGCGAATGGCGTCCGTCTGGTGGTCGGCGTAGAGAATCACACGCCCTTTCACATGACGCGCACAGCGCCCCGCCGTCTGGACGAGCGACGTCGTAGAACGCAGAAAACCCTCTTTGTCCGCATCGAGAATCGCCACGCACGCCACTTCGGGGAAGTCCAGTCCTTCACGCAGGAGGTTGATGCCGATCAGACAGTCGAACGCCCCCTTGCGGAGACGCCCGAGAATCGCCACGCGCTCCAGCGCGTCGATGCCGCTGTGGAGGTATTCGACGCGCAATCCCGTCTCGTGCAGATAGGCCGTCAAATCCTCCGCACTCCGCTTCGTGAGCGTCGTCACCAACATGCGGTCGCCCGCCGCCGCCACACGGCGGATCTCCGCCATCACGTCGTCGATCTGTCCTTTGAGCGGTCGCATCTCGATTTCGGGGTCGAGCAGCCCCGTCGGACGAATCACCTGTTCCGCGACGACGCTCGACACATCGTACTCGTAATCGCCCGGCGTCGCGCTCGTGAAGACGATCTGGTGGACTTTCCGCTCGAACTCCGGGAACGTGAGCGGCCGGTTGTCCTTCGCGCTCGGCAGACGGAACCCGTAGTCCACAAGCTTCTGCTTCCGCGCCTGGTCACCGTTGTACATCGCCCGTACCTGCGGCATGGCCACATGGCTCTCGTCGACGATTGTGAGAAAATCGTCGGGGAAATAATCGAGCAAACACTCCGGCGGTTCGCCCGGCGCCCGGCCCGTGAGCGGACGCGAATAGTTCTCGATGCCGTTGCAATAGCCGAGTTCGCGCATCATCTCGATGTCGTACTCCGTCCGTTCACGAATGCGCTGGGCTTCAAGGTACTTCCCTTCGCGCTCGAAGAACGCCAGACGTTCGCGCAACTCTTCTTCGATCCGCGCGTAGGCGGCTTCCATCTTGTCCTTCGGCATCACGAACTGCTTCGCGGGCGTCACGACGGCGGCGGGCATGGACACGCCCACGCGGAAGTCCGGCACGGAGAGCGCATGGATCGAATCGATTTCATCGCCGAAAAACTCCACGCGAATGCCATCCGTCGCATAGGCGGGAAAGATGTCCACCACATCGCCACGGACGCGGAAATTGCCGGGTGCGTAGTCCATCTCGTTGCGCACGTACTGGGCGGAGACGAGGCGTTCGACCAGATCGCCGCGTCCGCACGTATCGCCAACGGCGAACTTGACGGCCAGATTGCGGTACTCGGTCGATTCGCCCAACCCATAGATGCAACTCACGCTCGCCACCACGATCACGTCGCGCCGGGCGATGAGCGCGTTCGTGGCCGCGAGACGATACCGCTCGATTTCGTCATTGACGGCGGCGTCCTTCTCAATGTACGTGTCCGTCTGCGGGATGTACGCCTCCGGCTGGTAATAGTCGTAGTAGGAGATAAAGTACTCGACGGCGTTTTCGGGGAAGAACGTCTTCAGTTCGGCGAAGAGCTGCGCGGCCAGCGTCTTGTTGTGGCTGAGAATCAGCGTGGGGCGATTCCAACGCTGAATCAGATTCGCCATCGTGAACGTCTTGCCGCTGCCCGTAACGCCCTGCAACACGAGCCGTTGCGCCCCGCCTTCAAGCCCCTTGACGAGCGTGTCGATCGCCTCGGGCTGGTCGCCGGTCGGCTTGTACGCCGAAACGAGTTTGAAGAGCGGCGGCATGGCGGCGCCTCAGGCAACGGACGGCGGCTGGACGGCCAGCAGCGTCTTCAGGGCGTCCATCTGCTGGGGCGAACCAATGGCGACGACCGTGTCGCCGACGGCAAACTCCCACGTCGGCGACGGGTTGCGGTGGTGCTCGCCCGCGCGAATGACGTCGACAACACTCGCGCCCGTTTTCGCACGAATGTCGAGCGACTTCACCGACTGCCCAATGGCGGGCGATCCGTCCACCACCGCCATTTCGACGTAGTAGTCGCCCGGCACGGTCGGCAGCGCGGCGGCGGCCGCCGCCGGACGCTTCGCCTTGCGCGCGCGCCGTTTCTCGGCGGCCAGCGCCTCGCGGAAACGGTAGCCCGCCACCCGACCGACGCGCTTGAAACGCTTCCACCCGCAGATGCCCACGATAATCAGAATCACGAAAATACCGATCCGCGCCCAACGCTGGTGCGGCAGAAGGCTGATGTTGAGCATCACGATTTCCGCGAACGCCAACGTGAGGACGGCCGCCAGCACAATCCACGTCACGAGCTGCCGCACGGCGGCCTGCCAGTGCTTGACCTTCCGCGCACCACCCGTCAACACGAATCCGACGTCGCGCCCCAACGACTGCGCCATGCCCGCGATGGGCGCGAGCAGCGACACGCAGATGACGTTGGCCGCGAGACAGAAGAAGATGGCCTTGTACTCCTCGAAGAACGGCGAGAACTTCGTGTAGTCCTGGTTGTTCAGCACGGACGCCACGACGGCGATGCAGAGGTTCAACGCGCCGAAGACACCCAGCCAAATGATACGGCTGTTGAGATGCTTCTGAAGCTGGGACGGCACGGCCGCCGTGCGGAAGCGCGTCAACCACTCCTGGTACGCCGCAATCCAACCACGCAGACGCGCCGGCTGGTGACTCTCCAGCCACGTGCCCACGGGATCGGAAATCTTCAACATCACGGGGTTCAGACACGTCGTAATCAGCGACACCCCCACGACGATCTGGTACATCGGATTGGACGTGTCGTCCGTCAACGTGATGTACATGAGCGCCACCATGTAGGCGAATTCGCCAATCTGCGCAAGACCGAATCCCGTCTGCACGGCGTCCTTCACACTCTGCCCCGTCAGAATCGACATGATGAAACAGTTAAGCCCCTTGCCCACGAGCACCAGCACGGTCAGCCCCAGAATCGCCGGCAGGTTGTGCCAACAGGCCGCAGGGTCGATCAACAAACCGATCGTCACGAAGAAGACGGCGGCGAACATGTTGCGCAACGGCGCAGCCAGTTCATGGAGCCGTTCGCGGACGTCGCTGGACGCGCCCAGAATGCCAACGAGGAAGGCGCCCAGCGCGAGCGAATAGTCGAACTTGAACGCGACGAACGACACGAGGAAGCAGCACCCCAACAACGTCAGCAACAACGCCTCGTCGTCGTAGAGCGCCGCCACGCGGTTGAGAAGGCGCGGCACGAAAATCAGACCGACGACGAGAACGCCGATGAAGAAAACGCCCAGACCACCCAACGACAGCATGGCCGTACCGGCGTCCAACCCCTTCCCGTGAGCCACACCTGTGATCAGCGCGATGATGGCCACGCAGAGGATGTCTTCGCAAATCGTCGTGCCGAAAATGTACCGCACGAACGGTCGCTTGCTCCACTTCATCTCCTCGATCGTCTTCGCCAGCAACGTTGTGGCCGAATCGCAGATGGCCGCGCCGAGGAAGAGGCTCGGCACGAACGACCAGCCCAAGAACTCACGCCCCACCGTATAGCCGAACCAAATCATCAACAGCGCGTCGTACAGCGCCGTCGGCACAACCACGTGTTTGACCTTCTTCATGTCGGTCGGACTAAACTCCAGACCGAGTGTGAACATGAGGAAGACGATGCCCAGCTGGCCGATCGTTCCAATCGACTTGGGATCGGCCAGAAACGACCCGCCCCACGTGTGCTCGCTCAGAAGAACGCCCGCCAACAGGTAGCCGATGACCTTCGGCCAATGGAAGCGGGTAAAGACAATCGAAACGAACCCGACCACCGCCATCAAGACGGCGAGATCCTGAAAAAACGCGCTTTCGTTCATCCAAGCAAATCCTTCACCGCCGCAACACGATCCGTCTTCTCCCAGGGGAAGATCGACCGGCCAAAATGACCGTAGGCCGCCGTGTCGCGGTAACGCCAGCCCTTCGGCTTGTCAAGCCCCAAATCCTTCGTCAACGCATAGGGACGGAAGTCGAACACCTTGCCGCCCATCAGCATCTTCTCGATTTTCGCATTCGTCGTACCGTGCGCCGTGCCGAACGTCTTCACGCAGAACGACACGGGCTTGTCCACGCCAATCGCGTACGCCACCTGGATCTGGCAACGATCCGCAAACCCGGCGGCCACGATGTTCTTCGCCGCATAACGCGCGTAGTAGGCCGCGCTGCGGTCCACCTTCGACGGATCCTTGCCCGAAAACGCACCGCCGCCGTGGGCGGCCATGCCGCCATAGGTGTCCACAATGATCTTACGCCCCGTCAAGCCGCTGTCGCCCGTCGGCCCGCCGACGACGAACTTGCCCGTGGGGTTGACGTAGAACTTCGTTTTCGGCGTCAGAAGTTTCGTCTGCTGCAAGAACGCACGCGCACGTTCCTCGATTTCCGCATACGTCTTCTTGTTCGCGCCCTCCTCCGTCGTCTGGTGCGAAATGACAACCGTCTCGATCGCCGTCGGACGGCCGTTTTCGTAGACCACGGAAATCTGGCTCTTCGAATCGGGACGGAGGAACTTCATCTGCCCCGTCTTGCGCAACTGGGTGAAGTGCTGGAGAAGTTCATGCGCGCAGACGATCGGCGCCGGCATGAGGGAGGACGTTTCGTTCGATGCATAGCCGAACATCATCCCCTGGTCGCCCGCGCCCTGCCGCTCGGCTTTCGCACGGTTGACGCCCTGCGCAATGTCGGGGCTCTGCCCGTGGAGGGCGCTCAGGTAATTGAACGTGTCCCAGCTGAATCCCTCCGCCGGACGGTCGTAGCCAATGTCCTTCACGACCTCGCGGGCGAGTTGCTGGGGGTTGAACGACTCGAATCCCTGCGCGGAAATTTCACCCATATTGACCACGAGGCCGGGACCGACCATCGTTTCGCACGCGACGTGCGCCTGGGAATCCGCCGCCAAACAGGCGTCCAAAACCGCGTCTGAAATCTGGTCCGCAACCTTGTCGGGATGTCCCTCCGAAACGGATTCTGATGTGAAAACGTGACGGGAAAACAACTGTGTGCTCATGTCTTGCCTTTCTTCGTACTTGCGAAGCGCATCTCGGAAAACGACCGTCCCCCACGCGGGGAACGACCTTCTTCGTCAGTCCACCGTGGCGTTTCCGCTCGGTTGGCGCAGCCGCACCCGCGACTACTTCCTGATGCTTCGAAAAGTTCGCGGTAGTTTATCACAAGC
>CAZTHR010000045.1:0-12199 GCA_964613265.1 uncultured Lentisphaeraceae bacterium
AGTTTACCCGTTTCAGATGGTGACAATCTGTCCGCAACATTGCCATTCGGCAAGGAAAGCGCGTGTTCCATTTTGTTCCCGTCCGGCGATAATTTATGGTAGAATTTTTGCCTGTCTTAATAGGAAGGACTGTAAGTCATGCACAGATTTTTTGCGCTGGTTTGTTCGTTGTCGGTGGCGGCTGCGTCTGCTGCGGATTGGCATGTGGATTCGGAGGCGGGAAACGACGCGGCCGACGGGTTGACGCCGGCCACGGCGTTGCGGACGCTGGCGGCCATCAACAAGGCGCCGGTACAACCGGGCGATCGCGTCCTCTTCAAGCGCGGCGGCCTATGGCGCGGTTCGCTGACGCCGAAAAGCGGCGAACCCGGTAAGCCCGTCGTCTACGGTTCGTATGGCGTCGGGCCGAAGCCGATTCTCCAGAAATCGGCGGATCGGTCGCGCCCCGAGGACTGGGTGGAAGTCGAACCCGGCATTTGGGCGACGCGGGTCAACGAGAACAAGATTTACGAGCAGATCTGGGACGGCACGGAGTGCCAGGGCTGGTCGGGATCGTTCCAGGAGGGCGTGAAGGGTTTTGTGAAACGCGTCGCGTCGCCCGACGAGGGCACGTTCGTCCGCGTGGTCTGCACGGAACAGCCGAAACGCGCGAACCACCTCATTCAGATCTGGGGGCCGAAGGTCGAGAATTTGCCGGAGGCGGTGATGCTGAAGATGAAGGTGCGGGCCACGAAGCCGTTCGCAATCGAGCAGATCGGCTTGTCGCTCAACCAGCCGCCATGGACGTATGGGCTGCGCGGCGCCGTGCAGGGAGAGGGGGAGGCGTCCGCCGAACTCGATTCCGCGTGGAAGACCGTCTGGGTGCCGATGGCCCGCAAGGCCGAGTTTCTGGGTTCGTATTTCCATTTTTCGATTGGCGATTTGATGCCCGTCGGCTGCACGTTCGATTTCGTGCCGTTGGGGTTGTGGCGCATGGAGTCCGACCCGCGTGCGACGCTGCCGTACGACGTGGGCATTTTCATCGCCGACCATGGAAAGGCGTGGGGCGTGAAGAAGTGGTCGCGTGACGCGCTGAAAAAGCCGCTCGACTACTGGGACGACCGTCCGCACGAGCGCGTGTTCGTCCGCCACGACGGCAATCCGGCGGCCGCGTTCGCAAGCATCGAACTTGCGTTCACCTCGAGCATCGTCCAGCAGGGCGGCTGCCACGACGTCGTCTACGATGGTCTCTGCGTCCGCTACGGCGGCGCTCACGGCTGGGGCGGCGGCAGCACCCGCAACATCGTCATTCGGAATTGCGACATCTATTGGATCGGCGGCGGTCTCCAGTACTGGAAGATGCGTCCGAACGGTACGCGCTATCCCGTCCGTTTCGGCAACGGCATCGAGTTCTGGGGGCACTGCGCGAACAATCTCGTGGAGCGCAACCGCGTGTGGCAGATCTACGACGCGGCGCTCACGAACCAGACGAACGGCGATCCGCGCCCGGAGACGGACGTAATCTGGCGCGACAACGTGATCTGGCAGGCCGAGTATTCCTACGAGTACTGGAACCACGATCTGCGTTCGCACACGGCCAACGTTCTCTTTGAACACAATACGTGCATCGACGCGGGTTTCTGCTACAGCCACGACCAGCGACCCGATGTCAACGGCGCCCATCTGATGTTCTACGACAACGCCGCGCCGACGACGAATTTCGTCGTGCGCAACAATGTGTTCGTGCGTACGACCGATCGTTCCACGCGGATGTTCAACGACTGGCGCGCGAAGGACGGCTCGAACGTCGGCTTGACGATGGATCACAATCTCTACTTCATTCCGGAGAACAAGATCTACGAGTACCACGTCAACGGACGCGAAAAGGCGCAGAAGAAAGAGGGCATTCGTCTGACCCCCGCCTGCTACGGCGCGGGCGCGGAGGCGTTCGCCAAGTACGTCGCGGAGATGGGACTCGACGCCGGCAGCGTCTACGGTGAACCGCAGTTCGTTAACGAAGCGAAGCGCGACTATCGCCTCAAGCCCGGCTCGTTCGGTTCGAACCTTGCGACGGACGGCGGCCCGCTCGGTGCGCGGAACATGCCGGGGCTGGACGAAGACCAGTCCTGTCCGCTGAAGTGAACGTTTCGCCGCGCCTGACCGACAGAAGAAAGAAGCAGGGAACATGAAGAAGCTTGAAGACTACATCCGGACGATTCGCGATTTCCCGAAACCGGGCATTCTCTTTCGCGACGTGACGGGCGTGATGGCAGACCCGTTCGGTTTCCAGTTGGCGCTTGAATCCTATTGCGACGCGCTGGACGGCACTGCGTTCGACGTCGTGGCGGGCGTCGAATCGCGCGGGTTCATTTTCGGTGCGCCGCTGGCGTTGCGTCTGGGCAAGTCCTTCCTGCCCGTTCGCAAAGCAGGGAAGCTGCCGGGGCGGACGCTGTCCGAGTCCTACGACCTGGAGTACGGACGTGCGACGCTGCAAGTCCATGCGGACGACGTAAAGCCGGGCGCGCGCGTAGTCGTGGTCGACGACCTGTTGGCGACGGGCGGCACGGTTCGTGCCGCCGCGCGGCTCATCGAACGGTTGGGGGCGCACGTGGTGAAGTTCGTGTTCCTCATCGAACTCGACGATCTCGGCGGGCGGAAGCACCTGCCGCCGGAATCTGTCGTGTCATTGACGCACTTCCCCGGTCACTGAGCGTTGCGAAACGATTTTGAAAGAAGGTTCCATGAACGAAACAGAAGTTGAATCCGCGAACCGGCGGGAATGGATTGCCATTCTCGACTACGGTTCGCAGTACACGCAGTTGATCGCGCGGCGCATTCGCGAAAAGCACGTCTATTCCGAAATCATCCGTTTCGACACGTCGGCCGAAACGTTGCGGGCGCGTATGCCGAAGGGCATCATCCTTTCGGGCGGCCCGAACAGCGTTTTCGAGGACGGTGCGCCGGGCGTCGACAAGGAGATTTTCAATCTGGGCGTCCCCGTGCTCGGCATTTGTTACGGAATGCAGTTGATGAGCCAGACGCTGGGTGGCCGCGTCCGCCCCGGCGTGTCCCGCGAGTACGGCAAGACGGAAATGACGATTCAGCCCGGCAACCGCCTTTTCAAGGGATTGCCGACGAAATCCGTCGTCTGGATGAGCCACGGCGATCGTGTTGAGGCGATTCCGCCCGGCTTCAAGGTCAGTGCCGTGTCCGACAACTGTCCGTTCGCGGCCATGCGGCATGAGGAGAAAAACTTCTACGGCATCCAGTTCCATCCGGAAGTCGTGCATTCACAGTACGGAAACGAGATTCTCCACAACTTCCTCTTTTCGATTTGTGGCTGTCGGGGCGATTGGCAGCTGGCGTCGTGGATCGACGAGACGGTGGCGCGTCTCAAGGCGCAGATTGGCGACGAGGAGGTCGTGCTCGGTCTGTCGGGCGGCGTCGATTCATCCGTCGTGGCCGTTCTCTTGAACAAGGCAATCGGGTCGCGCCTCCACTGCATTTTCGTGGACAACGGTCTGCTCCGGCACGAGGAGGACAAGCAAGTCGAAGCGATGTTCCGCGCCAAACTCGGCCTCGACCTTCACGTGGCCCACGCCGCGCCGCGTTTCTACGCCGCGCTGAAAGGCGTGAGCGATCCCGAACAGAAGCGGAAGATTATCGGACGCGAGTTCATCAACGTCTTCGCCGACGAGGCGCGTAAGTTCAAACATTGCAAGTTCCTCGGGCAGGGGACGATCTATCCGGACGTCATCGAGTCTTCCTCTTCCGTGAAAGGCCCGTCTCAGACGATCAAGAGCCACCACAACGTGGGCGGTCTGCCGCCGGACTTGAAGTTCGCGCTCGTGGAACCGTTGCGCGACCTCTTCAAAGACGAAGTCCGCGCGGTTGGGCGCGTCCTTGGCATGGATGCCGAATTGCTCGACCGCCAGCCGTTCCCCGGGCCGGGTCTCGGCGTCCGCATCCTCGGCGAAATCACGGAAGAGAAGGTCAAGCTTCTTCAGCAGGCCGATCTTCGCGTGCAGGAGGAAGTGCGCAAACTGCCCGACTACAAGACGATCTGGCAGACGTTCGCCGTGCTGCTGCCCGTGAAGAGCGTGGGCGTGATGGGCGACCAGCGCACTTACGAGTATACGTGCGTGATTCGTAGCGTGAACTCGATCGACGCGATGACGGCGGACTGGACGCGCCTTCCGTACGAGACGTTGGCCACGATGTCCAACCGCATCATCAACGAAGTGCGCGGCATCAATCGCGTCGTCTACGATATTTCATCCAAACCTCCAGCGACAATCGAGTGGGAATGACAGTCGAACTCAACATCACCAAAACCGTCTATGGCGGCGACGGTCTGGGGCGTCTGGGCGACGGGCGCGTGTGTTTCGTACCGGGCGCGTTTGCGGGCGAAACCGTCCGCGTGGAACTCGTCGAACAGAAAAAGAAATTCGTGCGTGCCCGGCTCGTCGAGTTGGTCAAGGCACTTCCGGATCGTGCGGCGGCGTTGCCGCCCGAACGGCGTGTGCCGGGCATGGTCTATGCCGATGTCGCCTATGCGGCGGAATTACGTTTCAAGCAAGATCAGCTTGAAAACTTCCTCGGGAAGGTGGCCCCGCACGTGCGACCGTTGACCGTCGTGCCGGCGCCGAACCCGCTCAACTATCGCAACAAGGTTGTCTACCACACGGAACGGCGGGACGGACGTTGGTTGCTCGGCTATCGGACGGAGCCCGAACATCGCGTGGTCGATGTCGTGGACGATCCGCTTGCCTGCGCGGCGATTAACGCCGCCTTGCCCGAAATCCGTGCAAGCGTGTTCGCGCTCCTCACGCAAGGGCCGCGCGCGGCGCGTCAGTCCGCGAAAGCGGCCGACAACGTGACGATTCGCTGGACGCCGCTCGACGGCGTGAAATGGTGGTTGGGCGATGCGCCCGTCCATCTGGAACTTCATGAGCGGACGGACAACCGGACGTTCCTCGTCCCCGCCGATGGTTTCTATCAGGTGAATCCGCAGGTGGGGGATTTGCTCGTCAAGACCGTTCGCGAAGAATATGCGGCCGGGCGTGTCGACGCGCCGCATCTGCTCGACCTTTACGCGGGCGTGGGCGTGTTCGGGCTTTGCTGTTTGGCGGGGCTTCCGTCGGACGTGGCCGCCGCGTCGCGCCTCGTCGGTGTCGAATCCGGTCGTGCCGCCGTGGCGGCGGCGAAGAAGAACGCCGTGGCGCTGGGCGTGAAGGGAAATTTCTTCTGCGAGCGCGTGGGCGCGAATCTCGGTCGTATCAAAGTCGGGCCACATCATACGGTGATTGTCGATCCGCCGCGTGGTGGCATGGAATCCAACGTACCCGACTGGCTGGTGCGCGGCCCGGCGAAACGGATTCTCTATGTGAGTTGCGACCCCGCCACGTTGACACGCGATTTGACGACGCTGGCAAAGACGTATGACATCAAACGCGCCGCGCTGTTCGATATGTTTCCGCGTACGGCGCGGTTCGAGACGCTCGTGGTACTGGAGAGGCGGACGACATGATCCGTCGTTTCACGGCGCTGTCCGTCCTGTCGCTCGGCGTCCTCTCTACCCCCGGCCGTGCGGACAACACGGTCTGGCTGGAGGACGTCGACCGCACGTCGATGACGTGCGGGTATCGTGTTCCCGCCGTGGCGCGTTCCGTCGAGGGACGGCTCTTGCAGATCGGCGGAAAGACGTACGCGCATGGTTTGGGAACACACGCCGCCAGCGCACTTGAAGTTCCGCTGGGCGGGAATGCGCTGCGATTCGAGGCCGATGTAGGGTTGGACGACGAGGTCAAAGACCGCCGGCAGGCGTCCGTCGTGTTCAATGTCTGGGCGGACGGTCGGCTCGCGGCGACGTCGGGCGTGTTGCGGCGTCGTAAGCGGCAGCATCATTTTTCCGTTGATTTGGCGGGTGTCCAGGCGGTTCTGCTGGAAGTCACGGACGCCGGGGACGGGAACGACAGCGACCATGCCGACTGGGGAAATGCGTTTTTCGTTTTCAAGGATGGAACGGGATTGGCGCGAGCCGCCGATTTGACTGAACAGCTGGGTGTACTCACGCCCCCCGTACCCGCTGCGCCGCGGATCAACGGGCCGTCCGTGTTTGGCGTTCGTCCCGCGCATCCGATTCTTTTCCGCATCCCCGTGAGCGGCATCCGGCCAATGTCCGTTCGCGTGGCGAATCTGCCGCCTGGCGCGTATTTCGATTCCGCCGCGCAGTGCATTCGCGGCGCGGTCGTGCGGCCGGGCGAATACGTGCTCGACATCACGGCCGCGAACGCGCAGGGCACGGCGCGGCGGACGTTGAACCTCATCGTGGGCGAAAAAATCGCACGCACGCCGCCGATGGGCTGGAACAGCTGGAACGTGTTCGCCGGCAACGTGTCGGACGCGAAGATTCGCGCGGCGGCCGACGCCTTGCTTACGAGCGGGTTGGCCGACCATGGCTGGTGCTACGTCAACATCGACGATTTCTGGCAGAACCGCCCGTTGGAAGACAAGGACACGACGCTCATGGGACCGTCGCGCAACGCCGATGGTTCGATTGGCGTGAACGCCCGTTTCCCGTCTATGGCCAAACTGGCCGAAGACATCCATGCCAAAGGCCTGCGCATCGGGCTTTATTCTTCGCCGGGTCCGATGACGTGCGGCGGTTGCACGGGTAGTTGGCGGCATGAGTTTCAGGATGCGCGGACGTATGCGGACTGGGGATTCGATTATTTGAAGTACGACTGGTGCAGCTACGGCGGCGTCGCGATGGGGGCGGGTTTGGACAAGGCGCGGATACCGTATCTGCTGATGGGCCGCGCATTGCGTCAGCAGAACCGCGACATTGTGTTCTCCCTCTGCCAGTACGGCATGGAGAACGTGTCGGCGTGGGGGGCGTCCGTCGGCGGACAGTGTTGGCGTACGACGGGAGACGTTTTCGATCAGTGGGGCAGCATCTACGCGAGCATTCAGAAACAGGCGGATCTTTGGTACTGGTCGGGTCCGGGCGCATGGAACGATCCCGATATGCTCTGCGTGGGCAAAATGCATTGGAATCAGTTCAAGGGGTCGCGCCTCACGCCGAATGAGCAGTACACGCACATGTCGCTCTGGTGTCTTGTCGGCGCACCGTTGATGATTGGCTGCGATTTGACGCAGATGGATGCGTTCACGTTGGGGCTGCTCGTCAATGACGAAGTGTTGGCCATTGATCAGGATGCGCGGGGCGCGGGCGCCGCGAAGATCGCGGTGGATGGCCGAGGCGAAATTTGGGCGCGGCCGTTGGCGGATGGTTCGGTGGCGGTGGGGTTGTTGAACGCCGGGCTGGCGACAGCGAACGTCACGTTCGATTTGACGGCGGCGGGTCTGGAAGGGGCGTGGCACGTCCGCGACCTCTGGCGTCAGCGGGACGAGGCGGACGTCGTCGGAACGTACACAGTGCGCGTGCCGGGTCATGCGACGCATCTCGTGCGGTTGACGCCCGGCCGTGACGGGCATTTCCGTCCCGATGTCGGCGACATCCGCGACAACGCCTGGCGGCGACTCGTTGAAACGGTGCGGCCTGTCGTACCGACTGCACAAACGTCGCCGGACGCGGACTGTCTGCATTGCGAGAGCCGGCGGGCGGCCGCGCGCGCGACACCGCCCGCGACGGGGACGAAGTGAACGCATGAAACGATCCGTCGACCACAATGCGCGCAAACGGCAGATCATCCAGCAGTCGATCCGCCTTTTCGCGGAACTCGGCTACAAGGACGTCTCGTTTCGCGAGATTTCGGAACGGTGTGGAATCGCGCGAACGGTTCTCTACCGCTACTTCCGCGACAAGCGGCAGATTTTCGATCTTGGCATCGTCTATGTGATGGACGATTTCATGCAGCGAAACGCGGCCATTTTCCGTTCCCGGTTGCCGGCTGCCGTGCGCTTGCGTCAACTCTGTACGATGTTGATGGCGACGCTGTTCGACAATCGCGAACTGCTCGGCGTCATTCTCGACTTCCTGCTGGGACTGAAACATCGCGGCTTCGATCCCGCGCCGCGTGTGCGGATGTTCACGCGGAATTTCCGCCGTCTGTTGCACATGCTCATCGCGCTGGGCGTCCACCGAGGCGAGTTTCGGAAGGACGTGGACGTCGATTTGTACACCGAACTTATCTACGCGCAGTATGAAAGCGTGTTCATCCGCCTGACGGTGTCCGGCGACGCCGTGAGCGCCGATTTGGTGGCGCGGATGGACGAACTCTTGAAAGGGCTAGAAACGAAATGACACCCGCTTGGTCAATCCCGCCTGACGATTGGAAACCGCTGTTGAAGGAACGGGGGTTGCGTCCGTTCCGCGCCGATCAGATTCTGCAGTGCCTTTACCGCGACTATATTTTGGACTGGGACGCCGCGACGACGCTGCCGAAGGATTTTCGCGAGACACTGAAACGGGAGTTTCCGATCGTTGTGCCGACTGTTCGCGCCACGGACACAGCCGAAGACGGAACGACGAAACTGCTGCTCGGTTTGGCGGACGGCAATTCCATCGAGACGGTTGTCATCCCCGCGCAGGGGAAGCGCCTGACGCAATGCCTGTCCTCGCAAGTCGGTTGCGCGATGGGGTGTGCGTTCTGCGCGAGCGGTAGCCGTGGTCTCGTCCGGTCGTTGACGGCGGACGAAATCGTCGCGGAGGTGATGATGGCGCAGCATTTGTTTGCGACGCCGGAAAACAAGCGGCAGGGGTCGGGACTCTGCTTGACGAACGTCGTTGTGATGGGCATGGGCGAGCCGTTCATGAATTACGACGAAACGCTCAAGGCGTTGAAGATTCTCAATGCAGGAAAGGGTCCCAATCTCGGTGCACGTCATATCACGCTGTCCACGTGCGGCGTTGTACCGGGCTTTCAGCGTCTGGCAGACGAGGGGTTGCAGTTCGAGCTTTCCGTTTCGCTTCACGCGCCGAACGACGAGTTGCGGCGGCAGTTGATGCCCGTCGACAAGCGGTGGCCGATCGATGAATTGCTGGAGACGTGCCGGGACTATACTTTGACCACGGGGCGCGTCATTACGTTCGAATACACGCTCGTGAAAGGACTGAACGATTCGCGGGCCTGCGCGGAAGAACTCGTGCGTCGGTTGAAACGTCTGCCGTCGTGCAAAGTCAACCTTATTCCGCTCTCGCCGGTCGACCATCGGCCCGATTTCCAAACGCCGGACGAGCCGACGATGCTCGCGTTTCTCGATGTGCTGATGAAAGCCCGCATCCAGACGATGCTGCGTCGGAGCCGTGGCAAGGATGTTGCCGCCGCCTGTGGCCAACTCCGTTTGCGACACGATGGCTCCGTCGCGACGGAGGCACGGGGCGAGTCGGCGGACTGAGACGTTAGCCGTGTGCGGCGATGCGCGCGGCGATGGATGCGGCGTCGAAACCGTGGCGGCGTTCCAGTTCCGCAACCGTGCCGTGACCGACGAAAACGTCTGGCCAGCCGAAACGCAAATCCGCGCCGAGCGCTTCGCCGAAACCGCCTGCGACGCTACCGTTTTCAAGGGAGACAATCCATGCGCCGTGTGCGCGTTGACGTGCAAGGAGCGCGGCGTCGAACGGTTTGACGAAACGTGCATCCACGACGCCGGCCGCGAGACCCTGCGCGGCGAGGAGACGTTGTACGTCCAACGCTTTCGCCACTTGGTCGCCGAGCGCCCAGAGTTGGATGGAGGCCTCCGCGCCACAGAGGACACGCGCCGATCCAACCGTTGCTGCGGCCGTCGGTTGTCCGTCGGTGGCGTTGTCGGGCGCATCGCCGCGTGGATAGCGGATGACCCAGGGACCGCCCGTCGCCACGGCCAGCGCCAACAACCGCCGCAGGTCGTCCGCATCGGACGGTTGGCAGATCGTCAGGTTGGGAAGGGCACGGAGCATCGCGAGATCGAACATGCCATGGTGCGTCCGCCCGTCGCGTCCGACGCACCCCGCACGGTCGACGGCGAAGACGACCGGCAGGTTCAACAGACAGACGTCGTGCATCACTTGGTCGACGGCGCGTTGCAGGAAGGACGAGTAGACGGCGACGACGGGACGCAGACCCGCCTTTGCGAGTCCCGCCGCGAACGTGACGAGATGTTCTTCGCAGATACCGACGTCGAAGAAGCTCGTGGGAAAAGTCTGCGCAAAATGTGCAAGGCCCGTACCGTCGCGCATGGCGGCCGTCAAGGCGCAAATCCGCGTGTCCGCGTGGGCGCGTTCGACGAGCGCGGCGCCGAAGACTTCGCTCCAGCAACGGGCGGATGCCGGCGGCTGGACGGGATGCGCGAGGTCGAACGGCGCGACGCCGTGCCAGCGCGTGGGATCCGCCTCGGCGGGCGCAAAGCCCTTGCCCTTGCGCGTGACGACATGGACGACGACGCTCCGTTTGTCGGCGCGGGCGACGGAAAAGGCCCGCGCCAGGGCGAGGATGTCGTGTCCGTCCACCGGGCCGATGTAACGCAGGCCGAGCGATTCAAAAAAGGTATTCCCCAGAAGAAGCGACTTCAACGCGCGTTCGATGCGGTGGTAGAGGTTGCGCAGGAAGGTCAGGCGGGCGCGGTGGCCCGCGCGTTCGACGGCCGCTTTCGCGCGGTTGTAGTGGACGCTTGTCAGGAGACGGCCGAGAATCCGTGCACACGCGCCGACGTTCTGCGAAATCGACATGGCGTTGTCGTTGACGACGAGGATGAGCTTGCTCTTCAGATTGCCGCAGTTGTTGAGTGCTTCAAGCGACATGCCGTTCGCAAGTGCGGCGTCGCCGACGACGGCGACGACCTGTTCGTCGCCGCCTCTTAGGTCGCGGGCGACCGCAAGCCCCTCGGCGACGGAAAGCGCGTTGCCCGCGTGTCCCGTCACGAACGCATCGCACGGCGTCTCTTCCGGATTGCAAAATCCCGAAAGACCATCGAGGCGGCGAATCGTCCTCATCTGGTTGCGCCGTCCCGTGAGAATCTTCCAGGCGTAGGTCTGATGTCCGACGTCCCAGACAATTCGGTCGTGCGTCGGATCGAAGACACGCAACAGACCGATGACGAGTTCAACCGCGCCGAGCGAGCTTGCAAGATGTCCACCCGTTTGGGAAACGGTTGACAGAATCTCTTCTCGTACGCGCTGTGCGAACGCGGCCAGATCGTCCGCTGCAAGACGTCGGACGCCCTCGGGCGAGTAGGTCGCATCATCGAACGGGACGCTCATGCGTGTCCTCCCATGCGGCGTTCGCGCCGTGCGTAGGAGGCGAGCGCCTGGTCGAACGCGGCGCGGTCGAAGTCCGGCCACAGGACGTCCGTCACGTAGAGTTCGCTGTAGGCGCATTGCCAGAGGAGAAAGTTCGAGAGGCGGAACTCGCCCGACGTGCGGATGATCAGATCGGGATCCGGCAGGTCGGGCGCGTAGAGGCAGCGGGCGAATGCGGCGTCCGTCCGTTCGGCTTCGGGAAGCGCGGCAAAACGACGTGCGGCGTCGACGATTTCGGCGCGTCCGCCGTAGGAAAGCGCGACAACGAGCTGGCGCGTGAAAGCGGCCGTTTCCGTCTCCAATGCGATGATGCGGCGCACCAGGGCGGGCGGCAAGTCGTCCCGCCGCCCGATGACGCGGAAGCGGACCTGTTCCGCCAACAGCGTTGTACGGCGCGTACGGAGAAAAAATAGCAGAAGGCGCATGAGGCCATCCACTTCGGCTTTTGGGCGGCGCCAGTTTTCCGTGGAGAACGCATAGACGGTGAGGATTTCGACACCGGCTTCCCTGCACCACGCCAAAACGCGCGTGAGTGTTTCCGCGCCTGCGCGATGCCCGGCAAGACGGGGTTTGCCACGTGCGAGCGCCCAGCGGCCGTTTCCGTCCATGATGATGGCGAGGTGACGAGGCGTACCGTTCATGCCGCCCCCTCTTTCGTCATGGCGGCACAAACAACCGCCGCCGTGACAAACCGCCACAGCACACGTTCCGATATCAAGCGTCCGTTTATCCGTCTCATGAATTGGATGAATAGTCTACCACGTTTCACCTTCCTGCGGGGAAAAACATATAGGGCGAATTGCAACCTAAGTGACGCAAGAAGTCCTCAAGCCGTCGAGATGTCCATTCCCTTCCGCATCTGCCTAGGTCTGCGCCACGCTGTACTTCGGGAAGAACCGTCCTCCCGTTGTTTCTCAAAGTCGCGGGCGCATGGATTTTAACCGTCAAATGTGGTATACTGCCCCCTGTTTTTCATGA
>CAZTHR010000046.1:0-11951 GCA_964613265.1 uncultured Lentisphaeraceae bacterium
GGCAAACACTTTCCTGTTGTATTCTTTGCGACTTTTTCGTAGAGTATAGTCTCACATTCGAGGTACATGAAAGAATGAGCAAGAGACTGTTGATTGTGGAATCGCCTGCCAAGGCGAAAACCATCGGAAAATATCTGGGCGAAGATTTCGTCGTGAAATCTTCCGTGGGACATATCCGCGACTTGTCGCGCAAGGGTTTGTCAATCAAAATCCTGCCGGACGCGAAGAAGCCCGATTCATGGACGTTCCTGCCAAACTACGAAGTTTCGCCCGACAAGAAGAAGGTCGTGGAAGACTTGCGCAAAGCGGCGCGCGTGGCCGATGAAATCTACCTGGCGCCTGACCCTGACCGCGAAGGAGAGGCGATCGCGTGGCATCTGGGCGAAGTGTTGATGACGGCAACGGTCGGCAAGCCCGTTCACCGCGTGACGTACAACGAAATCACGAAGAGCGCCGTGCAGGCGGCCGTTGCCCATCCCGGTGAAATCAATCTGAATCGTGTCGACGCCCAGCAAGCGCGACGGATTCTCGACCGCCTCGTGGGTTTTAAGGTCTCGCCGCTGCTGTGGAAGAATCTTTCCTACGGCTACACGTTGTCGGCCGGGCGTGTCCAGTCCGTGGCGTTGCGTCTGATCGTGGAACGCGAACGGGCGATCAACGCTTTTGAACCGGTCGCCTACTGGGTACTCGGTGTCGAGGCGGAGAAGAGCGCGTCGAAGGCGACGTTCGTCGCCAAACTCGCTCGCGTGGATGGCGAGAAGCCGGACGTGAAGAACGCGGAACAGGCGGCGATGATGGTGGACGATCTGGACGGGTCGAACCTGCGCGTCACGTCCATTAAGACCGTGCCAAAGACCCGCCGCCCCTACCCGCCGTTCACGACGTCGACGCTCCAGCAGGCCGCGTCGAGCGTGTGCGGGTTTTCGCCACAGCGTACGATGTCGCTCGCCCAGCGGCTCTACGAAGCGGGACTCATCACCTACATGCGTACGGACAGCGTGAACGTCGCGGCTGTGGCGCGTGACGCTGCCAAAGCCTTGATCGAACAGGATTACGGGGCGCAGTTCCTGCCCGAAACGCCGAATGTCTACAAGAGCAAGGCCGGCGCCCAGGAGGCGCACGAGGCCATCCGCCCGACCGACGTCGCGCGCCGGCCGGGTTCGGTGGCGGAACTCGACGCGGCGGCGGCAAAGCTTTACGACCTCATTTGGCGCCGGTTCGTGGCCTCCCAGATGGTGGCGGCCCGTCTCGCGCAGAAGACCGTGGGCATTGAGGCTGTGAAAAATTCCCTGCGCCATTCCTACCTGTTTACGGTCTCTACGACGGCCGTCGAGTTCGAGGGCTTTCTCGCCGTGATGCAGACCGCGCTCGTGAAAAAGGGCAAGGAGGAAGAGGGCGAGGAGAGCGACGAGGTCAAGACCCTGCCGCCGCTCGCGGAGGGCGAGACCCTGAAGCCCGTGCGTTGGCTGTCGGATCGCAAGGAGACGAAGCCGCCGCCGCGCTACTCCGAAGCGGCGCTCGTTAAGGCGCTGGAAGAGAACGGCGTCGGCCGTCCCTCCACCTATGCGCAGACGATCGAAGTCCTCGTGGGGCGCAACTACGCCACGCGCGAAGCCCGCCAGCTTATACCGACGGTGCGCGGCATGGATGTCAACGACTGGCTCGTGAAAAAACTCGAACCGCTCTTCAACGTGGGTTACACGGCTCAGATGGAAGAGGAGCTCGACAAGGTCGAGGACGGCGAAATGAAGGGCGACGAAATGCTGTCCGTCTTCTACCGCAAGTTCAGCGACTGGCTTGAAGCCGCGAAGGATCCGCCGCCGTCCGGCGAGAAGTTCAACGAATTGTTCGAGTTGCTGGATCAGGTCACGGAATGGAAGCCGCCGATCACGATCGGCAAGCGCGTCTATTCCGACGAGGCGTTCGTGAAGTCCGTCAAGGAGCAATTGACGGAGGGACGCATCCCCGTTTCCGAGAAGCAGTTGCAGGCGCTTGTGAAGTTGACGATCGCCTACCGCAACCAGATCGCGGGCAGTGAATTGAAACTCATCGACCTCGGTTACGGAGCGGAACTCGACCGCGTGAAGAACGCGCCCTCCGAAGAACTCGTCAAGTGGTGTTTCCAGACGATCGACCGCATTGGCGGTCTGTCCAAAAATCCGTTCCTCGCCTCCCTGCGCGAACAGGTCGACCGCGGGCGCGTCCTGTCGCCGAAGCAGTTCGTCATTCTCGCGCGATCCGTGGGCGAGAACGCGGGTGCGCTCGACGACGCGGAGCAGATTCGTACGCGATTGCTCCCCTACGTGCCGGGCGGGTTCGAGATCGTGCCGCCCGATCCCACCGTGCCGGAACTTCTCAAACTGTTGGAAAGCGTCACGGAGTGGAAGCCGCCGGTGCATCGCGGTCGCCGCATCTACAACGACCAGGATTTTGTCGCGTCGTTGCGCGACCAGTATACACGGCGCAATTCACTGTCGTCCCGCCAGATCCTGGCGTTGCGGCGCGTTTGCGTGACCTACAAGGACCAGATCCCGACGTTTGAAGAAGTGGCGGATCGCCTCGGTTTGCGCGAACTGCCGCAGACCGAAAAGGCCGCCGAGGCGGAGCGGGACGCCCAGGCCGACGCGCGTGCGGAGAAACGCGCCGCGCGCCGGGCGGCGCCGAAGAAGACGGCGGCCAAGCCGAAAAAGACCCGGACGGCGAAAACGGCCGAAGCGTGAGCGACGCGCTTCCAGCGCTGCCGGCCCATCCGGCGATTTTGCAGGATGCGGCCGTCGGACGCTTCCGCGCCTATCTGTTGGCGGAACGCAACGCCTCCGAATTGACCGTCACGGGCTACGTGCAGGACATCGCGCAGTTTGCGGCGTTCCGCTGGGGCGTTGATGCGCCCACGCCGTTCGCGTGGGCGCGTGTCACGGCGGAGGATGCGCGTACCTTCCTGATGGCGTTTGCGCAACGTGGCGCGTGCGCGACGACGACGCGGCGGAAGCTGTCTTCCCTCCGCGCATTTTTCCGCCATCTGGTCTGCGGGGAGGAACTCGCCGCCAATCCGTTCAGTGGCTTGCACGGCCCGAAGCTCGCGAAGAACCTGCCGAAAGTGCTGTCCGTCGAAGAGGCCCGCCGGTTCGTGGAGGCGCCGGAACGCGAACTCGCGTGGATGCGCAAGGCCGGCGTCGCCTGTCCGCCGCCGGCCGTTTACGCCTGCCATCGGGACGCGGCCGTTTTTGAAGTCCTCTACTCGACGGGGTGCCGTATTTCGGAAGTCACGCCGCTCGCGTGGGGGCAGATTGATTTCGAGACGGGCAGCGTGGTCGTGCTGGGCAAGGGCGCGAAGCAACGTCTCTGCATCCTCGGCAAGCCGGCGCTGCGCGCGTTGCGCCGATTGCGCGAAACGGCGGCCGCGCTTTGGCCGGCCGGCGGGGACGACGCCACGGTGATCTTCCTCACGGAACGCGGTCGCCCCCTTTCGTCGCGTGAAATCGAGCGGCGGATGAAGAAGTGGCTCGCCGTGGCGGGCTTGCCGCTGGACTTGACGCCCCACAAACTGCGTCACAGTTTTGCGACGCATCTGCTGGACGCGGGCGCGGATTTGCGCAGTGTCCAGGAAATGCTGGGCCACGCCTCGCTCGCAACGACGCAGATCTACACGCACGTGTCCGTCGAGCACTTGAAGGACGAATACATGAAGGCCCATCCACGGGCCAAATGAACCATGCCGCCGTTCCGCGCGTTCAAGACGGAGTAAACGAATTTGAAGGAAAGGTCGGACGATGATTCTGAGATTGATGGTCAAGGGATTGAAACGCGGCAAGGCGCGTTTCGCGTGTGCCGCCGCTGGCGTGGCCGTGGCCGTGGCCGCCGTGGTGTTCATGTTCTCCCTCGCGGCGACGAACGGCGCCCAGGCGCCGGCGTTGGCGCAACGTGCCGCCGCGCCGTGGACGGCGTGGCAATTCGACGGTGCGGACGCCGGGCGCGGGCCGAAGCCGGATCTCGCGTTGCCGCTCGTCTCCCTGACGATCGACTATCGCCCGGGCGGGCGCGTCCTGCAGGGTCCGCCGATGCGTGCGGTGCTTGCCTCCGCGCCGGCGGCGAACCCCTACGGTAGCACAGAACTCGTGTCGGGACGGTGGGTGGACGCGGCGGCCGCCGAACCCGAAATCGTCTGTACGGAGAACACGCTGAAACGTTTCGGGCGGGGCGTCGTTCCGCCGTTGGGGACGGCCGTTAAATTCGTCGGCCGCGCCGGGACGATGACGGCGAAAATCGTCGGCTATCTAGGCGATGTCAAACTCCCCATGGGCTGGCCGGGCGTCTTCGCGAATACGGCCGCGTTCGCGAAACTGGCGGGCGAACAGCAGGGGACGATCGCCCTTTGGAAGACGCCGCCGCCCGAAGGACCGTCGGCCGCACGGACGCCGCTGCTGACGCCGGCGTCCGAAACGGTCGTGGCATCGTTCAAAGGGGATGAGACGCGGCGGATGGATTACGCGCGGCCGTTGTTGCTCGTAGCGTCCGTGCTGATGGCGCTGGCGTTGCTCGTCAATTCGCTGCTGTTGTCCGTGGAGGCGAATCGCGGGATGCTGGCCACGTTGCGGACGGTGGGGCTGACGCGGGCGGGCGTGGCGGGGCTGATGCTGGTCGAGGCGTTTGCGGCCACGTTGACGGGATTCGGAATCGGCTGCCTGTCGGCGATGGGGGCGCTCGTCCTCTACGTGGCGGCGGATCCGATTGCCTTCCCGACGGGAGTCGCCTTTGCGTGGACGACGATGCGGACGACGTTCCTGTTGGCGCTCGTCGTGGCGGGCGCGGCCGTCCTTTTCGCGCTGGCGCCGGCGCTCGCGGTACGTCCGCTCGACGCCCGTTCCCTGCGGCCACGGACGCGCCGTTGGGGCATGACGGTTGTGTTCGCCTGCGGGTTCGCGGCGTTCGTGGCCGTTGAGGTCTGGGGCGCGTCGCTGATGCGGGCGTTTGTGCCGTCGCCCGAATGGCCGGATGCCATCGTGTCGATTCTCCCGGCGGGCGTGAGTTCGTTCGAGATTGAGAAACTGCGGCGGCTCGACGGCGTGAAGCGGATTTCCGAACTCGTCCCGCTCCAACTCAACTACTACCCCGAAGAGCCGATGCGAATGCCGGGCGCGAAGAAGGGGGCGCCTCCGGACGCGGCGAAGGGAGGACGGCCGGATGCTCGACCGGGGCGGGGGCGTGGTCCGGCGCGGCGGATGTGCCGCAACGCGCTCTTCCTCGCGGCCGAGTGGTTGCCCGAATTCACGTTCATCGAAGGGACGCACGCCGAGGCCGCGCAGGCGATTGCATCGTCCGATGCCGTTGTCATCACGGAAATGATGTCGCGAGCGAAGAACCTCCACAAGGGCGATCGGCTGTGCGTCGCCGTCGGCGGTGGACGGGGAGGCCCCGCCCAACCGGTCGAACTGCCCATCGCGGGCGTCGTGGCGCTCAACTGGCACATGGTCACGAGCCGGGGTCTTCTCCGAGGCTTGAACGGAATGCCGGGTATGACGGACGGCCCTGTCTTCGCGTCGTTCGACACGGTGGAATCGCTGGATGCCCGTCCGGCCGCGCACGTGCGCATGACGCATTTGTGGGTCGACTACGAGCCGCAGTTCCTCGCGCAACATGGGGTCTTCCCCGCCGGCCGCCGGGTCGAACAGGCCATCGCCGCCGCGCTGGGCCATCCCGAAGAATCGACCGTCCGTCTTCATGCGCGGGATGAAATCGCCGATGGGACGCTGGCGCACGGCGACGATGTCATTGGTCAGGCCGCGCGTGTGCCGTTCGTCTTTCTGCTGATTCTGTCGATTGGCTTTATCGCCCAGCTTGTGGCGGATGCCGATGCGGCGAAACGTACGTTCGCCGTGTTGCGGGCCGTGGGCGCCACACGTGCCCAACTGGCGGGACGCTTGGCGGCTCGCGCATTGCGCACGGCGTGTGGTGGCGTGGTGATTGGGTTGCCGCTCGGCGCGGGCGTCGGGTGGCTGTTCGCGCTGAAGACAGGGAGCGTGTGGCCTGGACTGCCGCATTATTTCGTCGTGCCGGTGCGCATCGTGCTGGAGGGAACGGTCGTGTCGCTCGCGTTCGTCCTGCTCGTCGCCGTCGCCACGGCCTCGTACCTCGTCGCCCGCGCGATCAAAAACGGTCTCGCCCGCTAGCGTCATTGAAACGGAGTGCGGCATGGTGAAGCGAATCGACTATCTGAATCCCCGGCGGACACTTGTCGACGAGACGGTTGATTGGCTGTGCGGGGCGCAGGGACGGGCGGGATGTATCCGCAAAACGCCGGAGGGCGCGTGGTCGCTGGCGCACATCATGGTCATCGTTCCGACCGCGCAGTCCGGACGCAACCTTCGGTTGGCGTTGGCGCGGAAAGCCGCGTTGTTGGGGCGGGACGGTCTGTTGCCGCCGCGCATCGCGATGTCCAACGCGCTGCTCGTGCCGAACGGCATCCGCATTGCCACCGAGACGGAGGAACTGGCGGTGATGGCGGAGACGCTGAGGACGTTCGATCTGCGGTCCGTTTCCGCGCTCTTCCCGAAACCGCCGGCGCAACCGACGGTCGACTGGGCGCTGGCCCTGGCCGCGTCCATCCTCGACATCCACGCCATCCTCGGCGCACGTGCGCTCGAAATGTCCGACGTCGTATGCGACGAGGATGGGGCGCGTTGGAAAGACCTGGCGCAGATCGAGGCCGCCTTTTTCGCGGCGCTCGAACAGCATGGCGTGATGCCGCGTGTCCGCGCCCGTAAGGCAGCGGCGGCGAACGGATGCGTGGAGGAGGGCGTAGAAGAGATCGTGTTGCCGGGTGCCGTCGACGTGTCGGGCGCGGTCGAGACGTATCTGACACATTCGCCGCAGACGGTGACGTTGCTGATTCATGCGGATGCGCAGGACGCGGACGGGTTCGACGCCTGGGGGCGGCCGGTGAGGTTCTTTTCTTCGCCGGTCGATCCGTCCACCGTGCATCCCGCACCGACAGCCGTGGTCGAGGCGGACGACATTGCAAAGTTTTTCCACGCCGTCGATCCGGCGGAGGCCTTGCCCGCGCTGGCGGTATGCGATGCCGACATGTACCCCGAATTGGAGGGGGCGTTCCAGAACCATTTTGCGGAAGACGAATTGGTGCTTCGCAATCCGTCGCAGGAGCAGGTCGCCCAATCGCCGCTGGGGCGGCTCTTCGTCGCCGTGTACGAACTGGCGCAGCGGCGGGACTACGAGACGTTCTCCACATTCATCCGTTCGGGGGACGTCGCCCGTTGGGCGGCGGTGGCGCTGGATGCGTCGCCCGCCGAGGTGGCGATCTGCGTCGGGGCGTTGGACGCCGTTCAGAACGCGCATTTGCCACGGACGATCGGCGAGGTGATCGCGGGTGCTGAAACGGAGGCGGGGCGGGCATGGCAGGAACGCGATCGGCAAGCGGCCGTCGGACTCAAGCGGTTGGCCGAAACGGTGGATGCCGCGTTGGCGGATCCGTTCGCGTTCTTGAAAAAGATTTTCGCGACGCTGACATTGGACGAGAAGAATCCGTCCGACCGTGAACTCGTTGCGGCGGCGGAGACGGTGCGGGAGCTCCGTGCCGATTGTATGAGCGACGTGATTCCGGAAATGTTCAGGCAGCGTCTGTTCGTCGAACGTCTGAAGACGGCCGCCTACATGTTGGAACCGACTGCGCCCAACGTGCTGCCGGCCATTGGGTGGCTGGAAGTTCCATGGTGCGCGGAGGATGAACTCGTCATTGCCGGATTCAACGAGGGCTGTGTGCCAGAGAACGTTGTCGGTCATCCATTCGTTCCGAATCGATTGCGCGAACAGCTGGGGCTTTCCACGAACGACGGTCGTGCGATGCGCGATGCGTTTATCTTCGCACAGGCCGTTGCGTGTCGCGCCCCCGGCGCCGTGCGGGTGCATCTGCACCAGATCGACGGTGACAAGAACGTGATGAAACCGTCGCGGATTCTCTTCCACGGTATTTCGGACGACGCGCTTCCGGGGCTGGCCCGGCGTCTGTACGCAGTCACGAAGGGGAACGACGGCGCTCCGCCGAAAGACCTGCCGCCGGCCTGGCGGCTCGCGCTTCCGTTCCCGCCGCAGGAGACGACGTTCCGCGAACGGATTTCCGTCACGGCGCTCGATCAGTATCGACGGTGCCCGTTCAACTTCTTTCTCCAGGAGACGTTCGGCGAACACGCGGATGACCGCAATCAGGAACTCGACGCGCAGACGTTCGGCACGCTCTGCCATGCGGCGCTCGACGACTTCGCTCAACACGGTCCGAAGGATTCGACGGACGCGGATGAAATCGCCGCGTTCCTCGAACGCGCCGTGCGCGAACGTCTGGCGGAATTCGGTACGAACCTGCCCGTCATCATCGACTTGCAGGGCGAGGCGGCCATCGTGCGGTTGCGGACGTTCGCCGCGCTTCAGGCGGCGCGGCGGAAAGCTGGCTGGCGGATCGTGGCGTCCGAACAGAATCTGTCGTGTACGATCAAGGGATGCCCGACGCGCATCCGAGGGAAGGTCGACCGGATCGACGAACACGAGGTCACGAAGGAACTCGCGATCATCGACTACAAGACGTGGAATCGCGCCTCTGCCGACAAATACGACAGTCTGCAATTGCCGCTCTATCGCGCGATGGTCGAGGCGTCCAACCAGTACGACGCGGCGCGGGCGCAGACGTCGAAAGCGTTCTACTGCATTCTGGCCGAACGGGCGGAGGACACGAAGTTCGACGAGGCGCACGTGTGCGACGCCGGTACGCAGAGTGCGCGGGAGGATGAGGCGGTGGCGTTGTTGACGGCGCTTGCCAAAGGGATTTTCTATCCACCGACGCGGAACTCGAACTGGGCGACCACGTACGGTACGCTCGTCTGGGAGTCGCCGGAACGCGGCCTTGATCCGGCATGGCTGGCTGATCAGGCCGCGCGAAGGGAGGCGAACGCATGAACCTGCCATCCTTGACGGTCATCGAGGCGTCCGCGGGAACGGGCAAGACCTTCTCGCTTGTGACGCGCTTGCTGCGGTTGATTTTTGCTGGCGCGGAACCGGAACGCATCGTCGCGTTGACGTTCTCCCGCGCGGCGGCGGGCGAGATCTTCAACAGTTTCATCGAACGCCTGTCGAACGCCGCCGGCGACGCGCAGGTGGCGCGGGAGGAAAGTGCACGGATGGGGCGCGACCTCACGTCGGACGACTTCGGGGCGATGTTGCGGAAAGTGATTGCGCGTCAACATCTGTCGCTCATTGGTACGCTCGACAGTTTCTTGATGAAGGTCGTTCGGATGATCCCGCTCGAACTGGGGCTTGAAGGCGAAATCGCCGTGATGAGCGACTACCGTTCTCCCGTCGAACGGATGCGGCTTGTCGGCGATATGCTGATGCTCCAGTCGGACGATGCCAAGACGGTGTTCCGTGAGGCGTTTCATCTGGCGTTCGGCGCGGTGGAGGCCCGGAGTTTTCTTGAAGGGTTTTCAAATTTCATCGAGACGTGGCACGCGCGTTACCGCGACTGCGACGATGCGGCCGCCTGGGGGCAGAAGGACGTTATCTGGGGCGACCGTGCGCCGGCGGGGATCGATACCGTGACGCTCGCCGAGATACGTGCGATGGCGGACACCCTTCAGCCGTACGCGCGCGTGAAGGGCGCACAGACGTTCATCGACCGTGTGCGCGAATTCAGCGGCGGACTTCCCGCGTTTGGCAAGACGATTGCGAAGGAAGAGGCGTTCCAGCGCGTGTTCCGTGCCATGGCCGTTTGGCGGATTGCGGACAGTTTGAAGCGGACGCAAGGCGTCTATCGTCTGATGCGGGTGTACGAGGCCGTTTACGCCGAGAAGGTACGTCGGCGCGGGCTGATCACGTTCGACGACGTGCCGCGTCTGTTGAACGCTCTGGGGCGCGGTGTCCGTTTGCCGCTTGAATACCGGATGGACGCGCGGTTCGACCACTGGGCGTTGGACGAGTTTCAGGACACGAGCCGTAGCCAGTGGGCGGCGCTTGAGAATCTAATCGATGCGAGCGTCCAGCCGGATTCGGGGAAAAGCGTGTTCATCGTCGGCGACCGCAAGCAGTCCATCTACGAATGGCGCGGCGGCGACGTGCGGATTCTCGGCGAGCAGGTGCGCCGGGCGACGACGGCGGGGAACCGCTTGGAATCGCTCGATGAATCGCGACGGTACGTGGACGTGATTTCGGCGGGCGTCAACCAAGTCTTCCTGGAAAACGTTGTGCGCGGGCTGCTTGACATGGACACCGCGCCCGAAAGCGCTCGGTGGGCGTGTCGGCTGCATACGAGCCACGACAAGACGTCGAAGGGGTGCGTCAAGGTCGTGCAGGCGGTCAAACAGGGGAGCACGGCGACGATAGCGGATTTCTTCGAGCCGATTGCGCGTGAGCTGGAGCTTGTGCGTCCATGGGCGCGGGGTATCTCTTCGGCGATTCTCGTGCGGACGAATCGCATGGGCGAGGCGATTCTGGCGGATCTCAAAGCGCGGGGGATCTCCAATGTCGTCTTCGAGGGCGACAGTGCCGTGGCGGATTCGCCTGTCCTGTCCGCCTTGACGGAACTCGTTCGGCTGGCGGAACACGCGGACGATACGTTTGCGTATGCGCACATCCAGTTGTCGCCGCTCGCCCCGGCGTTGTACCCGCAGGGGCTACCCGATGCGGCGACGCTCTCCGCGCAGTTGCTGTCGGACTTCACCCGTTTGGGCATGGTACGTAAATTCCGTGACGTTCGGGAAGCGTTGAAATCGATTCCGGGAACGTGGAATGCGTTTACCGAATCGCGCTTCGAGGACTTCATTAAATGCGTCGCGGAGTTCGAGGATATGCGCGATGCGTCGATGCGCCTGTCGGACTTCATTGCGTACTTGGCGCGCAAGACGCGGCGCGATTTCGCGGAACCGGGTATGGTGCGTATCATGACGATGCACCAGTCGAAGGGGCTTGGTTTCGACCATGTGATTATTCCGTTCTACGAGCATGAGGCGTTGGACGGCGGACGCTCCGATGACCCGCTCGTCCATGAAACCCCTGCGTGGATTCTCGCGGATCCCGGAAAAGAGGCCGACGGGTGGGACGCGACGCTTGCGGCGGCGGATCGACGGCGGCGGCAGATCAACCAGTACAACGCGCTGTGTCTGTGCTACGTTGCGATGACCCGTGCAAAACGAGCCTTGACGCTCATCCTCCATCCGATGAATGCGAAACCGCCGGAAACGCCGGAACGGTTCAGCGATCTTGTGCGGTGTGTCGGTCTTGCCACGACGGGGGATTTGGGCTGGTATCGCGATTTTCAGAAAAAAGCAGAGATGGATGATGCGAAATCGTCGCCGTCGAACGAATGCGCGATTGTTCGCAAGCCGCGCCGAACGATGATGAAGACGCGCCCCAGCGAATCGTTCTATTCCGGGCTCACGGGCGACTGGTTGCTCGACGAAGACTTCGGGGCGTCCGCACGGCGCGGTGTCGAAGTCCACGCCGCCTATCAGGCGATGGTGTGGGCGACGGCGGAGCAGCTGGCCGCACTGCCGCCGGCATTCAGAGTGGCGTTCGACAAGACCTCCGACGAGATGACAGTCTGGCGTGAACGTGGCTACGAACTCTTTGTTGGCGACACGTGGGAGACGGGGCAGTTCGACCGCGTGGTGTTCAGCGGTGCGGGGGATGCCCGTCGCGCCGTCATCTACGATTTCAAGACGAATCGTCGGAAGCGTACTGAATCGCCAGCGGATTTCGCTGTGCGCATGAAGCGGACGTACGCATTCCAGATGGCGTCGTACAAAGGGGCGCTGGCGCGTCTGACGGGCTTGCCGGCGAATCGGATTACGGCGAAACTACTGTTGTGCGATACCGGCGCCGCCGTGGAAATGTGACGAGTAGAGAGGGTGGTGTTGGAGATTCCCCCAATTTCCTGGGAAAGAAAATCGCCGAACCCC
>CAZTHR010000047.1:0-4748 GCA_964613265.1 uncultured Lentisphaeraceae bacterium
GCGGACACGGATGTCATCAACGGAAGATGATGACCGTGCAACCGGGCTTGAGGTTCACAAGCATGAGTTTTCCGTCGACGACGGCGAGCTTGAAGCCGTTTTCGTAGGGTTCGCCGTTCAAATCCGCCGTCAGCATCGCGGCAAGTTCCGCCTCGGTCTTGCTTTCAAGCCCCAGCGCCGGGCCAAGCGTCCACTGCGCCTTGATCGGCTTCGCGTTCATCGAAACGTGGATTTTGGCATCCACCAGCGTGTTCGCGTCCGCGTCTTCGCCCCACGTGGCGGCCTTCAGCGTCCGCCCGTCCTCAATCGAGACGTTCCACGTGCCCGTCAAGCGGTACGGCCCCGTGAGCGTTCCCGTACCGGACAACGTGCCCGTGATCTCCGCCGGCCCGTTCGTCGAGACGTTCGCCAGCGTCGCCCCCTCGGCGACGACGAGATTCCCGCCGATGAAGCCGAACGGATACGCCGTCATGTAGAGATTGCGCTCGTCGAACGTCACCCTCGCCGCATCGCTCGGACGCTTCACGTACAGCGCCGCGCCGAAATCCTTCACTGCGTCCGCGCTCCACGAAATGCCGCCGCCGTAGTCGCAGACGCTGACACGGAACGCGTGCCAGCCGGCGGAGACCTCGGCCGTGGACGAGGCCGTCGTGTTGTACAATCTGTTCTCAAAGGCCTTCTTCCCGTCGATTTCCACGTAGATGCGGTCGTCGTAGACGCCTTCGAACATCCACGTTCCCGCCTCCTCCGGCGCCACGTACAGCCAGCCGGCGAAAGAGCTGACCGACGTTTTGCCGAGACTCCAGTTCTTGTCATGAATCGCCTGCATGGAGTTCGTCACCATCGTGAACGCATACTCCGTCTCCGGCCATCCCTTCAGCAAACTCATGGCCTTCACTCCGTCGCGATACGTCCAACGCACCGAACGCGCCGGGCGCATCGTCAGGTGGGCCGGACTGAACGGCAGATAGTCCACGCCGTTCGTGGACGTCGTCGCGCCCTTGTTGAAGCCCACGGCCATGCCCCGGTTGTAGAAGGACTTGGGTGCGGTATAGTCTTTCGCCGGACCGGCGCCGCCCGCATTGTCCTTGCACGTGATCGAAACCCGATGCCAGCCCTTGGTCAGGTCAATCGACCCGACACCCACGTTGTTCCACGCCGAATTGTACGCCACGCGCCGGCCGTCGACCATCACGTCGCCGCGATCGTCGTACGTCACGGCAAACGTCCACTTGCCCGCTTCGTCCACATAGAACTCCGCGTCCGCGCGGTACGCCGTGTAGTGCGGTGTCGTCAACTCGCAGAAGAGCTTCTGCATGTCCTTCGTGAAGAGCGAAGAGAAGACGGACGCACTCGAACAGAAATTATCCGCCGTCATCGGATTCGCGCCGAACTCGCTCGTGACGTTGCACAGAACGGACATCCCCACGTAGTTCGTGCGCGGCCCGATGTCGATCGTCGCCGTCGCGCCGTTCGTGACAACCAATCCGTCCGCGAACGCCGCCGCCGTCTTGAGCGTCGCCGTCCCCGTGTTCGCCACCGTCCAGCGCCCTTCCACGCCGCCTTGCACGCCGTGGTAGTCGGCGACGAAACTGCCGTCGCCCACGAGTTCGACCTTCGAGTTGCCCTGCAGCGCGGAGCGGAACGTCGTCGTCTTGCCGTTCGTCGCAAGCGTGAAGACGTTCGTCCCCGAAATGTCGCCCCACGGCTCGAACATGCCGTACTGGAAATGGTCTGTGGACCAGTCCTTGACGCTCGTCAACGTGCCACCGCCGAACCAGAACTGCGGCACCATTGGATAGGCGCGTTTCGTCGTGAGGTCGCCGCCGAGTTCCACGTTTCCGCCGCTCATGCCGAAGACCTCGTAGGGAAGGCTGCGGGACGCCATCGTCAACGGCTTCATGCCGTGTGCGCTGTTCGCGCGCAACGCCACGCCGGAGAGCTTCGCCGTGCCGCCCTTCACAAGGAATTCGGCGACGTGCGTGTCGTACCCGGCGCGCACGGGATTCGCGGCGGAGGCGTCGAACACGCCGCCGTCGACGACCAACCGGTGCAGATTGTTCGTCTCGCCGCTGTACAGGCCAAGCGTCACGTTCGCGCCGTTTTTCATCGTCACCGACGCGCCGTCCGAGATGGTCAGCATCGCGTCGCCGGGATACTCCGCAAACGTGCCAAGCGACAGCGTCGACAGCGCGTTCGCCGTGAACCCGCGACCGAACGTGGCGAAACCGGAACGCCGCACATACGAATTCATTCCGCCCAGACCGAGACTGACCCCGATGCCGTCGCCAAGCGTCGTGTCCTCGACCGTCACGACAGTCCCCGTCATCGCCGCGCCGTCCGTCCAACCCGGCACGAAGTGGGAAATCTTGTCCCCGGTGGACGTCAGCGTGTAATCGCGATAGACGGAATTCGTCGACGGCGCGAAGCAGAGGTAGCCGCCCGACATCGCGACGGTCTTCGGCCATTTCCGCGCATTGCCCGCCGCCGTGGCGTCGCCGTAGACCGCGAAACCGCCCGTAATGGACAAACTCTCCTGCTCGACATCGCTCGCGAAGTAATGGACGTCGCCGGTCACGCACAACGCGCCATCGCCGTCAATCCCGCCCGTGTACTTCACCGCCGCGCCTTTCCCGCTGCCCGAGAAGGACAGCGTCGCGTCCGTCTCGACGCGAACCGGCCCCGCGACGGTCGCCATGCTCCCGCCAGCGCCGATCCGGCCCGTACCGCTGACAGAAATGGGCGTCTCGAAATTTCGACCGAGGTTCCAGAACTGAAGATAGCCGCTCCGAAGTTCAACACCGTCCTTCGCGGAAAAGCTCGTGCCGGATTCCATGCTGACGGTACCGTTGCCGTCCACGACCATCTTGCCCAGCTTGACATCCGCGCCGACCAGGCAGACGTTTCCGCTCGTCTCGTGGCCGTCCACCGTCAGCACGTGGTTCGTGCCGGTCAACTGGGGCCGTCCGGCGTTGCGGCTGTTCGCGTACGACCGCATGTCCCAGCGTTTGTCACCGGCAATCGTCGCGTCGCCCGTCAGTTCGATCGTGTGAATACGCGCAACGTCGTTGCCGTTCGTGCCCATGTTGTTGATCGCGCCGGCACGGTTGAAACCGGCGCCCGCGATACGGAACTTCTTGTTGTGCGTCGTGAGAATCGAATCTTCCGTACCCGAACACGCATGGATGTCGAACGTGCCGCCGTCCCTGACCTCGACGTACGCGCCGACCGAACCGAGAAGATCCGCGTTTTCCGCATCAACGCGCAGAATGCCATTGGTGACGACGATCGGCTGGCTGTCCAGCGGCGCGGACAGCGCCACCGTCGCGCCGCCCTTCACGGTGAATGCGTCGACGCCGGAAATCTTTCCGCCGCGCACCGTGTACGTCTTATCATTTGCGTCGAACGTCACCGCACCGGCGGACACGCCGCCCTCCGCCACGTCCACCGTGCCGTTCCCCGTGTCCGTGCCGTCGAAGCACACGTTGTCGAACGCGGTGAACACCGCCGCCGCGCCGTTCTTCACCCAGTTCGCGGTCGTCATGTCCCAAAGGGTCGACGCCGCCCCGCGCCACACGAGCGTCGATGCCGCCGACGTGGACGACGACTGGACGGACAACACGAGATTGCCGTCGGACACGGCCAGCTCCCCCGTCGCGCTATCCGGCAGGACAAGTTCAAACTTCGCGAGGTCGTCGTCAGAAAGGCTCATGCCCGAGACGAGCGTCGCCGTCGTCCCGGCCGCCGGCGCCGTACCTTCGATTTTCACAACGACCTTCTTCGCCGAAGCAAAAGCGCCCGCCGGCAGGACAAGACGGCCGACCTGGGCGGGCGTCGCGCCGAACGACAGCGTCGCCGTCCCGGCGAACGAGGCCGCCGTCAGCGTGACGGTCTGTCCCACCGCGACCTTGACGCCTGCGCCGTCGGCGACTTCCACCGCCACGCCGAGCGTCGACGAAGCGGCGAGCGCCAGCGCACCTTCTTTCACGCACAGCGTACCACTCAGGCCTGGATAGACGTCGGCGGACAGCACGAGATCGCCCGCCCCGGTCTTCGTCAACGTGGTGGACGAAACGGGCGAACCGACGAGCGTGATGTTGGCGGGCGTACCGTTCGTCGTCGCCGCGCGCAGCGTCGTGCCCGAAAAGACGGGCGAGCCGCCAATCGAGAAATCGCCCGTCCACGCACCGATCGTAACGGCGCCGACCTTCGTGTCCGTACCGACGAATCCGCCCGCGCCGACGTTGATCGTCGGAACGGTGACGTTCTCGGCCAAAGCGGACGCGACGAGCCGATTGACGTTCAAAGTACCCGTGCCGGCGGGGGAGAGGAGGTGGCAGTTCGAGGCTGCAAGGTTCAGCATGCCGCCAATGCTCAGCGTCCCGTCCACATAGTAGTGGAGACCGTAGTTCCCGGTCTGCCGCGCATCGCCCGTGCAGTCGAGAACGGCGGCGGACTCGACGTAGAGCGCGGAATTGTAGCCGCGCAGACTGTCCCAGATCAGGCTGGCGACTTCCGCCGCGCCGCTGTAGAAGACGAGATAGCCGTCGTTGCCGTTGGGCTGGACGTTGCCGCCGAACACGAGGCGTCCCGTACCCTCGAAGAGCACCACGTCGCCGCGCTGGCCGCCCGTGTAGTCCTCCAGACCGCCCGTGAACGTCGTCGTGCCGTTGTTGCACAGAGCATAGGTGACCTGCACGTTGGCATCGTTCTTGCCGGCGAGATCCTTGCTGTACGAACTCGTCTTG
>CAZTHR010000047.1:4848-11882 GCA_964613265.1 uncultured Lentisphaeraceae bacterium
GCCGTCACGCCGGACAGCGAAAGACCAGGCCCGACCGAGGCCAGCAGACGGCCGATGTGGGAAATCGGCGCCGTGATGGACTGGGCGACGGCGCTGCGGTTGTAGATCCGTCCAGACAACTCAAGCGGCCCGCCCGAAACCGTGTAGGCCCCCGCATCGGCAGTGAAGACGAGATCCTGATAGGCGGCTTTCGCGTCCACGACGTGCGAGCCGCCCGCCGCGTCCGAAAGAACGAGATCCCCGCTGTACGCAAGCTCGGAATCCGAAAGTTCCACGCAGTCCGCCCCCGCCACGAGCGGCGTGGACGTGACGGAACGGAACATCCGCCGGGAAATCGTGTCGTAGAAAACGCCTTCGCCCTGCCGCGTGCGCGGCACGAGATTCAGCTTCAGCTCGCCGTTTTCATAGAGTTCGAATTTGTAGATGCGAACCCACCCGTAGTTTCTGAACTTCGTCCCCACAGCGTCCTCAACCGTGGCCATGAGCGTCATCGGCAGGACGGACGTCTTCGTGCGCGACGTGCCGATTGTCTGGCTGAGCGTCTTCGTGGCGTTGGAGAGAACCGCCGTGTTTCCGGGACTGTCCAGCGTGACCGTCCAGCGGTCGGTCGACACCTTCATTTCGTTGTTGTTGCTGAACGGCGTCCAGTTGCCGTCACCGTCCTGAAACGCCCACGAGTAGCCGCCACCGCCGTTGATGTAGACGGAACAAGACAGGACGGCGGCGCCTTCCTTGTCCGCGCCGAACACGCGCTGCTGGGTGGGCGTTGGGGAGGTAAACGCGAAGTCGCACACAATCTTCGTGTTCGGCCCCACGAAACGATCGGTCACGACAGCCTGCGCCCCCGTGCCCTCGACATAGGGATCTCCTGCCCACAACATTCCCGCCAGCGCAATTACGCCGACGGCCACCGCCTTGCTGACATTCTCCATCGTGTTCGACCTCTTATGGATTTACTGGAACAAAACAACCGAATAACTACGGAAGATTGTCGCATTTCCATCCGCCGAACGCAAGCGGAAAATGTCATTTTTTTTTTATCGTGCCGTTTTTGTCAATTTTAGAAATATTCTCATTCGTTTCACCACGTCGTGACCACTGTCTCACGGGCGGCAAACGCCTGTTTCAGGGGCGGGCGACCGGGTACGGCGATTTCAACTGTGACGGGCGCGTTCGCGGTGTTGACGGCGACGAACGTCGTCCGCCCCGCCACCGTCTTCGCCCACCAGCAGACGGGCGTCCGGGCCGCCCCCACACGACCGGTTCGCACCACGCCATCGGCCTCGATCACAGGACGGAGGGCACGGAGTTCCGCAAGAATCTTCAGCAGATCCGCCCATCCGCGCGGCGTCTGCGCAACGGTGAAGTACTCGCGGGTCGAGGGTGCATACCACCACCACCAAATGCCATTGCAGTTTTCGGGCAAGGCCAACATGGCACATCCGCGCAGATAGTTGTAGTCCTTCGCGTACTTTGCGGGATCGGGCGTCACGCCCTTGCGCCACAGCTTGCCGAGTTCACCATCGTTGCTGTTCACGAGCAGCGTAATGGGGGATTCCCAGCCACCCTTCAAGTAGCCACGCTGTTCGTCGAGCGTCTGCACGACGCCGGCCGGATCGCCGTAGGCCTGGGTCCAGTGCGTATCCCACGTGCGGCGGTATTCGTTCATCGTCTTGTTCCACGTGGTCATGACGACGACGTGGTAGGGATCAAGCGCACGAATGAGGTCGGCGAACGCCGTCAGCATATCGGGCGAAACGAACTGATTGGCAATTTCCGGCTCGTCGAACAGATACCAACAGAAGAGCCCCGGATGCGCGGCGAGAGCGCCCACACGTCGCGCAAGCGGCGCAAAGTCGCCCGCGACGAGCGTTCTACGGTTGAAACCGATGAACGCGCGCAGACCGTCCGTACGCCAACAAGCGTCCAGATAGGCGGCGCACGCCACGTCATCTGAACTCCCTTCCCAGCGATACGTGTGCACAACGTCGAAACCCGCCGCGCGGACGGTCGGCATTTCCTTCACCGCGACTTCGTAGATGCCAAGCGGGAAGAACGGACGCCCTGCCACGGTAAACCGCCCGTGCACGTCGATTTTCGTATCGTTCGCGGGCTTGGGCGCGTTGAGGAACCAAAACGCGCGTTCCGCGCGATTACCGGCGGCGTCCACGGCCACGAGCGCAGCATTCGTCAACCCCTGCGGCCAACCCGTCGCCGGTGCGGGAAAGAGGTAGACGTGCGTCCCGTCGGGTTCGGTTGTCTGGCACGACCCCGCCACGCCGAGGAAGGAAAGCGTCGGTCGACGCGCCCCCTCGTCTTTCACGCGCACCGTGAACGCCGCGTCCGACGCCGTCACACGCGCGGCGGCCGTCAGAATCTGCGGCGGCAACGTGTCGCGATCCTTCGGCACGGTGACCGTGAACGCCTGCGGGGGTACGTCCTGCGCGACGCCGTTCGCGCCAACGCGCCAGAACCAACGCCCCTCGTCGAGCGGTTCCGTCAACTGGAATTCCGGCAACCCGCCCGCGTCGTACGTCTTCACCTGTCCCGCCGGGAACGCCGCGTCACGCGACAGTTCAAGACTGTAACGGCGAACGCCGCGCCGCAACTGCCAGCGAAACAGCGGCGTGTTGGATGCGAGAGACGCCCCGTCAGCCGGCGCAAGCCGATTGATCGAGAGGATGCACCGCTCGAACACAACGTCGTCGAACCAGGCACGTCCCGTACCGCGCAATGTCAGGAAGAGCGTCGCGAACCCGGCATCCGCCGGCGCCGTCACCCAACCCGTACGTGCGCATTTCCAGTCGGACGTTCCATAGCGCCCCGTCGCATATTCGCCGGCCTGCATCCATTTCCCGGCCTTGTCGCACCATTCCACGATCACGCCCGCGCCAACGGAAGACTTGCCATCGACTTTTGCGTCTGCGACGTCCTCCGTCCGGACGAACGCGCCGAGACGATACTGCGCCCCGCCCACGACGGGAATCTGGCGTGTCACATAGACGCCATCGCCCGCCGCGCCCGTGACGGACAGGCAGAGACTCTTCGCTCCCGTGTGCGCCGTCGCGTCGACACGCGCGTTGCGGGGCAGCGACCAGCCCGTCGTACCGGATTCAAAACCAGGGTTGTCGAACGGCACGGGGCGTTCCACGTCCTGCGTCGTGTTCCCCTGCGCCATCGCCGCACCCGCGCAAATGGCAACGCCCATCGCAACCGCCAGTCCGCACACCCAATTCACCTGCATTCCGTTTGTCCGCATCGTGTCCGTCTCCGTTTTCAGTCCAACTCAACCGACAATTCTGTCGATCAAAACAACCTTCTTATGCCTGCTTCTGCTGGGCGCGGCGATAGGCCGCCAAACCACCGGCGGCAATCAACTCCTGCATGAACGGCGGGAACGGTTCGCCCTGAAACGTCCGTCCCGTCGTCACGTCGACGATCGCGCCCGTGTCGAAATCGACAGACACCTCATCGCCGGCGGCAATCGCCTCGGCGGCTTCGGGGCATTCGAGAATCGGCAGGCCGATGTTGAGCGCGTTGCGGTAGAAGATCCGCGCGAACGTGGCCGCGATCACACAGGCGACGCCACACGTCTTGATGGCGAGCGGCGCGTGCTCACGCGAACTGCCGCACCCGAAGTTCTTGCCGGCAACCATGATTTCGCCTGGTTTCACCGTGGCGGCGAAGGACGCATCGATGTCCTCCATGCAGTGCTTCGCAAGTTCACTGGCATCCGGCGTGTTCAAGTAGCGGGCGGGGATGATGACGTCCGTATCCACATTGTCGCCGTATTTGTAGGTCTTTCCCTGGACTTTCATGAGCGTGTTCCTTCTTAGATGTTCTGGGTCTGCGGACGAATCTCCTCCGGCGACGCGATCCGGCCGAGGACGGCCGACGCGGCGGCGACGGCGGGCGACGCGAGGTAGATTTCAGATTCGACGTGGCCCATGCGTCCGACGAAATTGCGGTTCGTCGTAGCCACGCACTTTTCACCCTTGGCGAGAATGCCCATGTACCCGCCCAGGCACGGCCCGCACGTCGGCGTGGAGACGACGCAACCGGATTCGGCGAACTGTTTCAGATAGCCGGCCTCCAGCGCCTCCACCCAAATGCGCTGCGTGGCCGGGATGACGATGCAGCGGATGCCGGGCGCGACGACGTGCCCCTTCATCACCTCGGCGGCGATGCGGAGGTCGCTGATGCGGCCGTTCGTGCAGGAACCGATGACCACCTGATCGATGGGCAGATTGCCCACTTCATCGATCGTCTTCGTGTTCTCGGGCAGATGCGGGAACGCGACCGTCGGCTTCAACGCGGCGAGATCGATTTCAATCGTGCGCGCGTAGACGGCATCCGGATCCGGCGCGTAGATCTTCGGCTCCTTCGCGCCATGCGCCTTCAAATAGTCGAGGCAGAGGTCGTCCACGGGGAAGATGCCATTCTTCGCGCCGGCCTCGATGGCCATGTTGGCGATCGTGAAACGGTCGTCCATCGACAGGTTCGCAATGCCGTCGCCCGTAAATTCAAGCGACTGGTAACGCGCACCGTCCACGCCGATCTGACCGATCAGATGGAGAATGAGGTCTTTACCGGACACCCATGTGCGCGGCTTGCCCGTGACAACAACCTTGATGGCGCTCGGGACTTTGAACCATGTCTCGCCCGCCGCCATGCCGGCCGCCATGTCCGTCGAACCCACGCCCGTCGAGAACGCGCCCACCGCGCCGTAGGTGCACGTGTGGCTGTCCGCGCCGATGATGCAGTCGCCCGCCGTCACAAGCCCCTTTTCCGGCAACAGGGCGTGTTCGACGCCGCAGTCGTGCCCGACCTCGAAGTAGTTCACGATTTCCTGCTGTTTCGCGAACGTACGCATCGTGGCGCACTGCGTCGCGGCCTTGATGTCCTTGTTCGGCGCAAAGTGATCCGGCACGAGTGCGATCTTCGACTTGTCGAAGACCTTTTCGCAACCGAAACTCGGAAACACGCCGATGGCGACCGGCGTGGTGATATCGTTGCCCAGCACGAGATCCAGCTTCGCCATGATCAGCTCGCCGGCGTGAACCTCATCCTTCCCCGCGTGCGCCGCGAGGATTTTCTGTGTCATCGTCATTGCCATAAGATTCTTTTCCTTCTTCTTGACCGTCTCAATCGATTTTGTCCGTATGTCCGCCCGACAGCATGTCGCTGGCGTCGGAACCGGCCTCCTCGTACGTCTGCTGTACGAGGGACGCCGCGCCCGTGCCGAGCGACGACGTGGCGCCCAGCATGTTGTTGACGGCGTCCAGCGTCGACAGGATCGACCCCTCGATGATGTCCGTCGACACGCCCAGACCACGGTAGACGCCCGTTTTGTCGCAAATCTTCACCTTGACTTCGCCCAGTGCGTCGCGGCTTTCCGTGACGGCGCTGATCTGGTAGTCCAGCAGTTTGAATTCGTGCTTGGCGATTTTCTCGACCGCGCGGATGCAGGCGAAGACGGGGCCCGTGCCGTAGGCCGTTTCGGTCACTTCCTTCTTGCCCTTCTCCAACGTCACACAGGCGGTTGAATACATCTTGTTGCTACTCGACACGACGTAGTTCTTCAGCGTCCAATCGTTCTCGCCGACTTTGTGGTGGCCCAACGCCGCCTCGACGAGCGCCACGACGTCGCGGTCTTCGATGTGCTTCTTGCGGTCGGCCAGCACCTTGAAATCGGCGAAGAGCCTGTCCAACGTCTCCTTCGGCAACTTGTAGCCAAACGCCTCCACACGCGCGGTGAACGCATGCTGCCCGGAATGCTTGCCCAGCACGAGTTCCGTTTTCTTCACGCCCACAGATTCCGGCGTCATGATCTCGTACGTCTTGACGTTCGCCATCACGCCGTGCTGGTGGATGCCCGACTCGTGCGCGAAGGCGTTTTCACCGACGATGGATTTGTTCGGCGCGATTTTCACACCCGTGATCGAGGACAGCAGTTTGGCCGTCTTGGCGATTTCCTCCGTCTTGATCCGAGAGGTGAGGCCATAGACGTCCGCCCGCGTCCGCAAGTTCATCGCGATTTCCTCCAACGCCGCGTTGCCCGCGCGTTCACCAATGCCGCAGATGCAGCACTCCGCCTGACGGGCGCCGGCCTGGATGCCCGCGAGCGTGTTGGCGACGGCGAGGCCCAAATCGTCGTGGCAGTGCATCGAGACGATCGCCTGGTCGATGTTCGGCACACGGTTCATCACGTTCGCAACCATGTCGTAGATTTCCTTCGGCGTCGCGTAGCCGACAGTATCGGGCAGGTTGACCGTGGTGGCGCCGGCCTTGATCACGGCCTCCACCACCTGGCACATGTAGTCGCGATCCGTACGCGACGCATCCTCCAACGAGAACTCGACATTGTCGCAGAGGTTGCGCGCGTACTTCACCGCATCGACGGCCCGCGCCAACGCGGCTTCGCGCGTCATCTTCAGCTTGTACTGCAAATGGAGGTCGCTCGTCGCCAAGAACGTATGGATGCGCGGATGCGCCGCCCCCTTCACGGCCGCGTAGGCCGCGTCGATGTCCTTCACGAGCGCACGGCACAGCGACGCCACCACCATCTCCTTCACGGAGCCGGCAATCTGCTTGACGGACTCGAAATCGCCGGGCGAGGCGATGGCGAAACCGGCCTCAAGGACGTCGACGCCCAACGCTTCGAGCTGGCGCGCCATGCGCACCTTCTCCTCGATGTTCATCGAGTAGCCCGGCGCCTGCTCGCCATCGCGCAGCGTCGTATCGAAGAATCTTACTTTGCCGTCCATTTTCCTTGCTCCTGTTCTTTCTGCCTACTTTCATCTGACCGCACAAACAAAAAACGACCTCGCACGTGCTGCGGGGCCGTTTTGCCGTTCTACCAGATCTTCATGTCGACCTTTGAACTCAACAACAGACACCCGCGCCGCCCCCAAGAAGGAGGAAGCCAAGTCCGAGGTTCAACTCAAGGTTCGGTTTCATCGTTTTCAATGCCCCACTTTTCGGGGTGAAGAAGAGTTTAGCAAAACGGCCCCCTGTCCGTCAACGCGCAAATG
>CAZTHR010000048.1:0-11762 GCA_964613265.1 uncultured Lentisphaeraceae bacterium
CTTCGTCTGCGGTGCGCGGCGCATGATGAGTTTGGAGAGTGCCACGTAACCCACGCCGAGGACGAGGGCGCCGAGGATGATCCAGACGAGATGCGCGTCGATCATCGCCTTGCCTTTGTGGACGAGTTCAAGGTACGTGATGTCGCCCGCCGAGCGTCCGATCCCGTAGCCCGCCAGTGCCAGCACGACCGTCCAGATGCCCGCACCAAGGCCCGTGAAGAACGTGAACTTGCCCAGCGGCATTTTCGCAAGGCCGGCGGGAATCGAAATCAACTGGCGGATGACGGGGATCAGACGGCAGACGAACGTCGTGGCGCCGCCGTACTTGTTGAAGACTTCGCACGCACGGTCGAGCGCGTCTGGTTTCAGGAAAAACCATTTGCCATATCTGCGGAGGAAAGGCTCGCCGAGTTTCGCCGAGAGATAGTAGTTGAAGTACGCACCTGCGAGCGAGCCGAGCAATCCCATGAGACAGGCCATCGCCAAATCGGGGACGGGGGCGTGGAGCGTGAGCTCCTTCCGCGCCGCGAGGAAGCCGGCGGGAATCATCACGATCTCACTAGGGAAGGGGATGAACGAACTCTCCACGGCCATGAAGAAGAAGATGAACGCATAGCCCCAGGCGGGGGCCAGCGCGGCAAAGGCGTCGAGATGTGAGGCAAGGGCATCGAGCATGATGGTTTACTTTCTCTGATTTGGAAGACTAGATGATTTGGTAGGACAGGAACGGATCGCGCGCGTATGGACGCGGAACGGTGATTTCGGATATCGCTTCGCCCGTGCGGACGCGCACGACGATTTCGCCGTCGAACGAATCGAAACGACTCCAGGCACAGACAAGCCGTGCCGCGAGGGTCAAATCGTCGTTCGTGGCAACACGGGGCAGAAGCGCAGTCGGCCCCGGCACGGACACGGGCGCGAGCAACGTGTCCGTCGGCGTCCGCACGTTGTCGAGCATCTTGTTGTCGGCGGCGTCGCGGCCGAGGATGACGGACGTGCCGTCCGGCAGACGAAAGCGACGGGCCTTGTTGAGAAGTTCGACGAGGCGTCGTTCGCCTAGACCTTCATGATCCATGAGGTCTTTGAGACGGCGGCCAAACCCTTTTTCCGTCAGTTTGCAGCCGCCGGCGGGCGACGGATAGTCCACGAGGCCGTAGTGCGCGGCCAACTGCATTTGCGCTTCGCGCCGCCGACCGGAAAGGCCGAGCAATTTGGAACGGTCGAGCCGGCCCTCGGTTTCGGGGATTGTCGGTTCCAGCAACTGGGCGCTGAGCGGGCGGACGAGACGTCCGGCGAGACCCGAGCAGGTGGCGACGACGCCGAGCGACTGGCGATTCTGCGACATGGGGCGCTGGTTGAGCACTTCGCCCGTGGACACGAAGTCGAACCCGCGCGCGCGCATCATCTCACCTGCGCGGGCGATCATCCGCGCGTGGCAGTCGATACACGGATTCATTGCGCCGCCGAACCCATGCGGCGGATTTTGGATGAGCGCGAGTTCGTCGTCCGTGAAATCCACGACGTGCAGTTTGAGATCCAGGGCGGCGGCGGCCTTGCGGGCGGCGTCGGCCGAAAAGAAAGGCGTCTCGAACACCACGCCCTCGACCTCCGCGCCGGCGTCGCGCAACACGCAGACGCCGAGTTGCGAATCAAGCCCGCCCGAAAGGAGGGCCAGGCCGCGGACTTTTGTGGTATAATCCTTTTGTTCCATGGACAAAGAGTTTACATGATGAAATCTGTTTTGGCAATCCTGTTCGCGGCGTCTTTTGCCGTCCGCCCCGTTCCGCAGGAAGACGCGCCGCTGGAGCCGTCTGTGCAGAACGAGGTCGACCACGCGCTTGATTTGGGCGAGCGGTGGTTGGCGGCGCACACGACGACGAACGTCGTCACGGCCGACCTGTTCCAGACGAACGGCCGGACGCGCGTTCAGATCGCCTTGTCGCTTCTTCGCGCCCAGCGGGCCGGCGGGTACTGGATTACGCCGACGAACGATGCGCCGACGAAGCTGGCGGTTGCCATTTTGAAAGGCTTGTGAGATGCATCCAGACCTGTTTGCGATCGGTCCGTTTCAAATCAAGACATATGGTTTTTGCATGGCCCTCGGCTTCCTGGCCGCCTGGCAGGTGATTGCCTGGGTTTGCCGCCAGATGGGGCGCAAGGCCGAACCCCTCTCGAATCTGTTGTTGCTCATGATGGCGAGCGGTGTCGTCGGTTCGCGGATTGCCTACGTGATCGAACATTGGCAGAGCGAGTTTGCGGGCCACCTCGAACGCATCGTCCGCGTCGACCAGGGCGGTTTGATGTTTTACGGCGGCCTGATTCTCGCCGTGGCGGTCTTCTTCATCTGGTGCGCCGTCCAAAAGGAGAAGGTGATGCCACTGGCCGACTTGTTGACGATGGTCATCCCGCTCGGCCATGCGTTCGGCCGCGTGGGCTGTTTCTTTTTCGGCTGTTGCTATGGCCGACCGTCCGCGTCCGCCTGCGCCATGGCGTTCCCGCGCGGGTCGCCGGCATGGTACGAACAGGTCAACCATGGCTTGATCGCCAGTTCGGCGACGTGTTCGCGTCCCGTGCTGCCGACCCAGTTGTTTGAGGCGGCGGCCGTGTTCCTCCTTTTCCTTCTCCTCTTCAAACTTCACCGTGCGTACGCGCAGACGCGGATTGGTCTGGTGACGGGCGTCTATTTTATCGGCTACGCCGTCATTCGCTTCGGTATCGAGATCCTGCGCGGCGACCCGCGCGCCGCCGTGGGGCCGTTCTCGATCAGCCAGACGATTTCACTCGGCCTCCTCCTGTTGGGGGCGTTCATCCTGTACGGTTCGTTTCGGCATCGTGTCGCCGAGGCGGATGCAAACTGAATTTCAAACGAGAGGAGACAAACGTATGAACAAACGGACATTGATTGCGTTGACGGCGGCGGCGACGCTGGCGGCTGTCGCGGAAACGACGGTCTCACCCGGCCGCATGAATCTGGCGGGGTTGTGGGAACTGTACGAACAGGGCGTCGGGAAACAGGCGCCCATCGCCCTCGCCGTGCCGGGAGACGTCCATTCCGCGCTCTTCAAGGCCGGCCGCATTCCCGATCCCTACTGGGGACAGAATGAATTGTTGACGCAGGACGTCGGCCGCAAGGACTGGCGCGTGGAACGTACGTTCGAGGTTGCCCCCGATCTGCTGGATGCGAAGTGTGTGATTCTGCGTCTGGAGGACGTCGATACGTTTTGTACGGTGTCGATCAACGGGCAGGAAGTCGGGCGGACGGACAACCGCTTCCGTCGTTGGGACTTCGACGTGAAACACGCGCTCAAGCCCGGCGCCAACCGCATTGTCGGCGTGTTCAAGAGCGCAGAAAATGAATCGAACGCACGCGCCAAGGCGTACGACCACGAGTTCCAGATCGCCAACGTGCCGTGGGCGAAGGCGATTGAACTGATTCGCAAGCCGCAGTGCCACGGCGGATGGGACTGGGGGCTTGCGCAGATGACGATGGGCTTTTGCGGGTCTGTGGAGCTGATCGCCGTGAACGATGCGCGGATTGACTACGTGTACTGCGATCAGGCGTTCACCGCCGACTATTCGCGTTGCGACGTGACCGTGACGGCCGAGGTGACCGCGCCCGCCGCCGGCGATGTCCGTTTCGCCGTGGCGCTCGGCGATCAAAAGCAGGAGAAGACCGTCCGTCTCGCGGCGGGCGCGAACAAGATTTCCCTGCCCGTTGTCATCGACAAGCCCATCCTCTGGTGGCCGAACGGACAGGGTACGCCGCATCTCTACCCGCTCACGGTCAGCGTTGGCGGCGAACGGCTGTCCCGTAAAGTCGGTCTCCGCAAAATCGAAGTCCTCAACACGCCCGACGTGGACGAGAAGGGGCGGGCGGGGGCGCGGATGGCGTTCCGTGTGAACGGCGTGGAAGTGTTCTGCAAGGGCGCGAACTGGATTCCCTGCGATGCGTTTGAGACGCGGCAGACGCCCGAGAAATACCGCGACCTGTTGCAGTCCGCCGCCGTGGCGAACATGAATATGCTGCGCGTGTGGGGGGGCGGACAGTTCGAGCACGATGTGTTCTACGAAATCTGCGACGAACTCGGCCTCATGCTCTGGCACGACATGATGTTCTCTTGTGCAATCTACCCCGGCGACGCCGCTTTCCTTGGCAGCGTGGAACGGGAGCTCGCGCACCAGCTGCGCCGTCTGCGCGACCATGCGTCAATCGCCCTTTGGTGCGGCGACAACGAGTGCGTCGGCGCACTCACTTGGTTCGAGCCGAGCCGCAAGGATCGTCCTTACTACCTGAAGGCGCTCGAAGCCCGCACGAAAGTCGAGGCCGACGCCGTGAAGGCCTACGATCCCGCCCGCACGTTCTGGCCGTCCTCGCCCTGCGGTGGTCCCGGCGACTATTCGGACGCCTGGCACAATGACAACAAGGGCGACATGCACAACTGGACGGTCTGGCACGAGAACAAGGGGTTCGACAACTATTACAAGTACAAGCCCCGGTTCTGCAGCGAGTTCGGCTATCAGAGCTTTTCGTCGCCGGAAGTCGCCCGCACGTTCTGCAGCCCGGATCAGCTCAACCCGACGGCGCCGGACTTTGAGTACCATCAGAAGAATCCAGGTGGCAATCGCCGGATGCTGGAAACGATGGCGCGGTACTTCCGTTTCCCCGAAGGGAGCGAATCGATGCTGTGGGTGTCGCAGATTCAGCAGGCGCTCGCCATCAAGACGGCCGTGGAAGGGTGGCGCCGGTTGCGTCCGCGTTGCATGGGGACGCTCTTCTGGCAGTTGAACGACAACTGGCCCGTGGCGAGTTGGAGTTCCGTCGAGTACGGCGGCAAGTGGAAACACCTCCAGTACCACGCCCGCCGCTTCTTCGCCAACGTGGCCGTCGTGGCCGCGCCGGTCGAGGGCGATGCCGCCAAGATCGACGTCTGGGCGCTTAACGACGAGGCGCAGGCCGTTGCGGCGGATGTTGCCGTGGCGACGCGCGACTTCCAGGGTGGCATCCTTCAGACGCAGCGGATCGCGCAGACACTCCCGCCGCGTTCGGCGACGCGCCTTGCGACGTATGATCTCTCCCAGTTCGGGACGGACGCGGAGCGCGTGTCGCGCTTCCTCCACTTGTCGCTCGCCGCGACGGTGGACGGCAAGCCCTATCGGTTTGACAACGAGTGGATGTTCAACTTCTACAAGACGTGTCCGTTGGCCGATGCCCACGTCCGCCTTACGCCCGCCAACCGCGACGGTACGTGGACGGTGACGCTCGCGACGGACAAGCCGACGTTCTTCACGTGGGTGAACGCGACGGGTGTGCGCGGTGAATTTAGCGACAACAGTTTCACGCTCTATCCTGAACGCCCCGTCACATTGACGTTCACGCCGAAAGATCCGGCTACGCGCTATGAGGATTTTGTCGCGTCGCTGTCCCTCTTCCATCTTCGTAAAACCTATCGCTGAGAAAACATCATGAAGAAAATACTGTCGATGCTGTGGGCAGTTCCGCTGATGGCGGTCGCCGCGATGCCCACGAACGTCACGACGGCGGACGGTTCGCGTCTCCCGTGCGGCGAGAACGTGCGGAACTTTACGCTCAAGGCGAAGGTGCTGTCCGACGCGGGCGCCGAGGCGCGGCTCGCGTTCCATTCCGATGGCGCGGTGAAGGGGTATGAAGTCCTCTTCAAGAACGGGCCGATCGACGGTTCGCGCAAGACGGGGTCGCTGGCGTCCGTCCGCAACCTCTACCGTTCGCTGGGCGAAGACGGGCGGGCGTTCGACTTCGAGCTGTCCGTCCGCGAAAAGAACGTCGAGGTGAAGGTAGACGGGCAGACGGTCGTCTGCTACACGGAACCCGCGAAGCCCTGGCGCAGTGCGGCCCATCGCGACCAGCTGCTCTCGCGCGGCGATTTCGTCTTCTACGGCGTGAAGGGGCAGGTGGCGTTTTCGGACATCGTGCTGACGCCGCTGGCGGACGGCGTGACGAATCCCGCCGACACCCTGCCGCCCGTCGACGAGCAGGCTGACCGCGTCATTCGCGCCCAGCAACGCGACTTTCCCGTCATTGACTTTCACGTTCACCTCAAGGGCGGCCTGACGAAGGAACAGGCGCTCGCGAAGTCGCTCAACTATGGCATTAACTACGGCGTCGCGCCGAACGTGGGCGAGGGGGGCGTGGGGCGGATGCTGCGCAGCGACGCCGAGGCGGCCGACTACCTCGCCGAAGTCGCGCCGCTGCCGTTCCTGCGGGGCGTTCAGGGCGAAGGACGCAAGTGGCCCTACGAGTTCTCCAAGAAGCAGCTGCTCCAGTTTGACTACATGTTCACGGACGCGATGACGGTCGTGGACGGCGGCGTTCCCCTGCGCATCTATCGGCCGGCGGAATTCAAGTTGAACGGGCGGACGAACGAGGCGTGGATGGACTTCCTCGTCGAGCAGATCGAGAAGATCCTTACGAACGAACCCGTCGACGTCTACGCCAACGCGACGTATCTGCCGCCGCCGATGCAGGCGAAGTACGACGACTACTGGACGGATGCGCGGATCGACCGCGTGCTCGACGTGCTGGCGAAGCACCACATCGCGCTGGAAATCAGCGCCAACTACAAGATTCCCAGCGCGAAGATCATCCGGATGGCGAAGGCGCGTGGTATCAAGTTCACGTTCGGTACGAACAACGTGAACGGTGATTTCGGCCGTCTCGAATACGCACTCGACATGGTGGAGGCGTGTGGGCTGACGAAGGACGACGTTTGGTTCCCGTCGATGAGCGTCCGCGCCCAGCGCGACTTCCAGCCATACAACACGTTTGCAAAGAAGCCGGAGGCGGGGATGCCCACGGGGTGTCCCGAATTCGAGGTTGAGTTGCCTCGCGCGACGGGGGGCGCTGTCGTCCAAGCGGCAGATTTCGGTGTGTCGCCGACGAACCGTCTTAACGGCGCGGCGCTCAATCGCGCGCTCGCCCATTGTCGCAAAGTCGGCGCGTCGCGGCTCGTGATCGGCCCGGGCGTCTATCCGTGCGACGATCCGGAGGGCATCGTGTTCGACGGCCTCAAGGACTTCACGTTCGACGGCGCGGGGGCGCGGCTCGTCTTCTGCCGTCCGTCCGTCTTCTCGGTGCGGCCGCAGTACTATCTTGATTCGGATGGCGGCAACTTCCTGTTGAAGGACAACCTGCGCGTCAAGATTCAGAACTTGGTCGTTGACTGGGATTGGGATCGCGACCCGCTCGGCGCGTTCGTGCGGATCGTCGACGTCCATGTGGACGAGAAGAACGACAACGCCTCGTACTTCACCGTCGAGTTTGTGGACTACGACCGTTATCCGTACTACCCCAATCCGTTCCCCGTTCAGGCGATGGATGGGATGCGCGAGAGCCGCGACGGCTGGAAGCATGGGCAGTACCAGGCCTGGTGGGGCGCGTCGCAGGGTCACTGGGGCCCGCACACGGAGTGGATTTCGCCCAACCGTGCGCGGATCTACCCCGGCGTTCGCGAACCCGGCAAGCTGTTCAACGAAGCTTACGCGAAGTCCTACACGCCGGCCGTCAATCGTGCGGCCGTTCGCGGGGCAAAAGTCGGGATGTTTAGCCGCCTGGCCCACTACTACTACGGCAAGAACTGCTTCAATCTTGAATCGAACCGCCACCTCACGCTGGAGGACGTCGACATTTGGAGCTGTCGCGGATTCGGCTTCCAGGTGAACGGCACGGACGAGTATTGGCAGAACATCCGCGTCAATCTCGCGCCGCCGCGTACGGGCTTGGCGCGCAAGCGGCCTTATTCGTCCACGGCCGACGCGAACCACGTCGCGCGTTCGCGGGGGCACATCAAGTTCATCGACTGCCGGACGTCGCTGAACCAGGACGACATCCACAACTTCCACGACCGCACGTCCTGCGGTGTCCGCCGTTCGGCGCGGACGTTGGAGGTCACGCAGTGGCGGCGCAACGACTACTTCGGCGGGCGCGTCGGCCATGTGGTCGAGCTGCGGGGCGACGACTACAGCCCGACGGGCTGGCGGGGAAAAATCGTCAAGGTCGACGGCGAGATGCTGACGTTCGACCGCGACCTGCCGGCGGCGGATGGCGCGTCCTTCATTCTGTTTGACCGACACTACGGCACGGACAACCTGCTGATTCGCAACTGCCATTACGAGGACTATTTCGGGCGCCTGCTGATTCTCGGATCGAACGTGACGGTGGAGAACACGACCTTCATGCGGGGCACGGGCGTGCCGATCAACATGCAGTTGTCGCTGACGGACACGGACTGGGCCGAGGGCGTGGGGACGACGAATGTCGTGATTCGCAACTGCACGTTCCGGGATACGATCGTCCTTGGCGGGAATATCGGCAAGGTCTACTGCGACATCTATGCGGGGATTGCGTTCGGCAGCGAGTGGAAACCACGGGACTGCAAGCCGTGGAATCCGATTTTGTCCGACCTGCTCGTCGAGGGCTGCTCGTTCACGAATCCGCGCGGATACGCGGCCTATTTCCGCGACGGCCGCAACATCACGTTCCGCAACAATGTCATCCGTGAGGATGCGAAAAACCGTCTCGCACCGCGCGAGAAAGGGGACGGTGGCGTGCTCGTGCGGAGTGCCGAGAACGTGTCCATCAAGAACAACCGAAACGAAATCGGCGGCGTGGTCCGCTGACGGGGCGCATGGAGAAAAGGATTTAGACGGTGGAACTTCTGATTACGTTTTTGGCCGGTGTTTCGATTTTGCTGGGGCCGTTGCTCGTCTGCCTGACGAAGAAGGGGCGGACGGTTGAGCATCTGAGCATGTCGATGGCGATGGCCGCTTTGCTGTCCCTGCTGCTCTTCGACCTGGGGCCGGAGGTCCGCGAGGCCATTGAACACAGTGGATGGGCGTTGCCCGTTTCAATGGTGTTCGTCGGCGTGGTGCTGTTGGCCGTGTTGGATCGGTTCATTCCCGAACATGAGGACAACGAGCAGAATCACGACGAAGGCAACGCTGCGCATATTGGCATCATTTCGTCGCTGGCGTTGCTGATCCACAACGTCGTCGAAGGGATGTCCATGTATCTCATGTCGACGGAGAATTTGAAGAACGGGGCGATTTTCGCGTTCGGCGTGGCGTTGCACAACATCCCGATGGGGATGTTCGTCTACACGGCCATCAAGCGGCAGAGCCGTCGTTCAAAAATCCTCGTGTTGGGCATGATCACGTTGTCGACGCTGCTGGGCGGCGTATTGATGGCGTGGGCGCGTGCCTGCATCCCGCATGTGCTGGGCGAGGCGTTGCTGGCGATGGCCACGGGCATGATCGTCTACATCGTGGCGTTCGAGCTGGTGCCTCATGTTCTGCGGACGAAGGAGCGGGTGCTCAACATTGTCGGGGCGTTGATTGGCTTTGGGCTAGTCTATGTCAGTACCTTGATTGCGGCGGAGTAGGAAAATGGAACAGCGTTTGTTTTCCATTGTGGTGGTGGCCGCGTGGCTTCTCGTGTGTGGATGCGCGACCGAACATTATCTGACGGATGCACGGCACCCGGAGGTCGCCATCACTTCGGACGGGGGGGTGACCTATCGCGGGGAGTTCGTTGATCCGGAAGATCTGCCGGATCTTTTGGATCGGTCGGGCCTGACGAAGGAGGACACGATTAACATCCGTTGTCCCGCGACGATGCGGGATATGCGGATGCCGCGCCGCGTGATGGGCATTCTGTTGAAAGGCGGTTATCCGCGCCATGTCCTCGTGGGGGAACGCCAGGCCTATTCGGAAGTCGGTCGGACGGCCGAGGAACGTCGCCGCGACCGCATTCGTCAGGAACGCGCACGGAAGAAGGGCGGTCGCGCCCCATCGACAAAGCCGTCGTTTTGACCGTGCTGATGCTACGGAATCGTCGCCCAGACGGCGGGCGGTGTTTTACGGATCGCGTGGACGACGCATGGGCGGCTATACGGATTCTGTAAGTTGAGAGGGCGGAGTGTCGCCGAGGAAATCGGACGGAGCGCAGGAAACAGCGTTCCGTCCGATTTTGTTGTCGGGTGAAGGTGCGTTCGTCGTTGTGTGGCACGGCGTGTGCTTTGAGGGAGACGTCCGCCTGAAGCGGACGTAAGGAACGCACAATGAAACTAATTATCGCCTACATTCAGCCAGAACGTTTGAATGCCGTCAAACAGTCCTTGTTCGCACGCGAGGTCTACAAAATGTCCGTGACCAACGCCATGGGGTGCGGACAGCAGAAGGGGTATCTCCATATGTACCGTGGCGCCATCGAGGAAGTTACGCTTCTGAAGAAGGTGCGCCTGGCCATTGGTGTGAACGACGAATTCGTCCAGAAGACGATTGATGGTATCGTGGAGGGCGCTCGTACAGGCGACATCGGCGATGGAAAGATTTTCGTTCTGCCGATGGAAGAGTGCATTCGGATTCGCACGGGCGAAAAAGGCCCGGCGGCGATTGGTTGAACAACAGTTGAAAGGAAAGTCTCGAAATGAAAAGAGCTAGTCTGGCCGTTGGCGCGGTTCTCGGTCTTATCGGTACGGCGGAGGCCGTTGGTGTGGATGTGAAGGGCAGTGCGCAGACCGTTCAGGATCACCTGGACGTTGTTTGGACGCTCATCGCGGGCATTCTCGTCTTCACGATGCAGGCGGGATTCGCGCTGGTGGAGACGGGGTTCACGCGGGCGAAGAACGCAGCCAACATCATGATGAAGAATCTTGTCGACTTCGCGGCGGGATCGCTTGCGTTCTGGGTTGTGGGATCGGCGTTGATGTTCGGACTCGACACGGCGGGCGTCTTTGGACGGACGGGGTTTTTCATGGACGTCTTTCAAGGTGGGCCCGGGTGCTGGAACTGGACGTTCATGCTCTTCCAGACGATGTTTGCCGCCACGTCGGCCACCATCGTGTCGGGTTGTGTGGCGGAACGTATCGAGTTCAAGAGCTATCTCATCTATTCGGTCATTGTGTCGTTGTTCGTCTACCCGATTTCGGGTCACTGGTGCTGGGGGGCGCTTGCGGGTGACGCTTCGGCGGGCTGGTTGGGCAAACTCGGTTTCCACGACTTTGCCGGATCGACGGTCGTCCATTCAGTTGGCGGCTGGCTGGGTTTGGCGGGCGCGATTCTGCTGGGGCCGCGGATTGGCAAATACCGGCATGACGGCAAGGCGAATCCAATTCCCGGACACAACCTCGTGTTCGGTACGCTTGGCGTGTTTCTCCTGTGGATTGGCTGGTTCGGGTTCAACCCCGGCAGCTACACGCAAGGCATCGGCGACGTGAGCCGTGTGGCCATGACGACGAACCTGGCCGCCTGCGCGGCGACCTGTTCCGCACTTGCCACCGCTTGGTTCGTGATGGGCAAACCCGACCTTTCCATGGCACTCAATGGTACGCTCGCAGGACTTGTGGCCGTCACCGCTGCGTGCGACGTCGTCACGCCCGGCGCATCGATCCTCATTGGTCTCGTAGCCGGAATGCTGGTAGTGCTGTCGGTGTTCTTCTGGGACAGACTGCACATCGACGACCCCGTGGGCGCGGTGTCAGTCCACATGGTCAACGGCGTGTGGGGAACGTTGGCGTACGGTCTTTTCGCGGCGGAGAAGACGCTCGGTATCGGCGCGGCCGACTCGGGGCTGTTCTACGGCGGGGGGCTTCATGCCCTGGGCGTACAGGCGTTGGGAGTCGTCACGGTCGGTACCTGGGCGTTCGGCTGCGGCCTCGTGGTGTTCTACACGCTGAAAAAATTCGGCATTCTCCGCGTCCCGGCCAAAGTCGAACTCAAAGGCCTCGACA
>CAZTHR010000049.1:0-11639 GCA_964613265.1 uncultured Lentisphaeraceae bacterium
TCCCGGATCTGCCCGAGCGCGTCCGCCGCCGTCCCGCCCACCTTCAGCTCGAAGATATACGTGCCGCACGGGTGCGTCGCGACGAGGTCGCTGCGGCCCTCCGTCTGCGCCGCCTCCGGGTCGTACTGGAAGCCCTGCGCGGCCAGGAGCATGCAGAGGGGCCGCGCGTACGACGCCTCGTGCTTGCGCTCGAAGCGCTCGTGCGAGCCGTAGGGCAGCTTCGCGTAGAGGGCCTTCAGCCCCTCGAAGAACGCGCCGAACTGCCCCGCGCGGAGCTTCACGCCGAGCGAGGCCGACCACTGCGCGTCCCTCCCCGCGAAGGCGCCCGCGAGGAGCGCGGCGAGGTCCTGGCGCACCTCCTCGTCCGGCACGCGCAGCGTGTAGAGCCCGTAGGAGTAGTCCTTGATCGTCAAATACCCCGTCTGGTAGAGGAGGCCGACCGGCTGGATGTGCGCGAGGTCGGCGACGTCGAAGTCCGCCTCGCCCGCGAAGACGTCGCGGTCGGGGTCGATGGAGAGCGCCCCTTCGCGCTTGATGTAGTTCATGAGCGTCGAGGCCCGCCCCGTCGACGTCCAGGTCGGGGAGAAAGCCGGATCCGGCGATGAAAGCGTCAACGCGATCGAGACGGGGTTGTAGACCGTCGTCGCGTCGTAGCGCGCGAAGCGGTAGCCGTTGTACCAGAACTTCAGCCGTTCGCGGAACGCCGCGTCCGAAAGCCCCATGCGCACGGCCTTCGCGTGCAGATGTTCCGCGAAGTTCGCGGACAGCTCCTCCTCCGTGTAGCCGTAGAGCGCGGCGTAGGCCGTCTCGAACGAGATGTCGTTCAGGCTCGACAGGGCCGAGAAGACCGAGAGCTTCGTGAACTTGGAGACGCCCGTGATGTAGAGGAAGCGGATCTTCCCCGAGTTGTCCTTGAACTGCGCGTAGATCGTCGCGAGGCGCGACCGGATTTTCTCCGCAAGCTCCACGTCCGCGAGGGCCTTCGCGACCGGGTCGTCGTACTCGTCGATGAGGATCGCCGCGCCCACGCCGTCGCGCCGGTGGAAGAAGTCGATCGCATGGGCGAGGTTCGTCGAGGGCAGCGCGTCGTCCTCGTAGGCGTAGCCGCTCTGCACGAGCGAATCGCGGACGGTGGCCGTGAACGTCCGCTCAAACGACTCGATATTGGAGACCTCGACGCCGCCCCAGTTGAAGTGGATGACGGCGTGGGGCTTCCAGTCGTAGTCCGTCGCCGCGATCGCGAGGCCGTCGAAGAGCTCGCGGCGCCCGAGGAAGATCGCCTTCAGCGTCGTCACGCTCAGCGACTTCCCGAAGCGCCTCGGCCGCGCGCAGAAGAAGAACGTGCGGCTCGGATCGGTGACGAGCCGGTGCAGCGGCGCGGTCTTGTCCACGTACAGAAGCCCCGCCTTGCGCAGGGTCTCGAAGTCGGCGATGTTGGTGGCGAGCTGTTTCATAGCATGGACATTATAGCAAAAAACCGTTGCCGCGAACTGATTTCCAACCCTCTTTAGCGACCCTTCTCTTAAACGTTCGCACTCCGTTTCAAACCAAAGCAGAAGACGCAACGGTGTTACGGCGGAAGACGAGGCAGGTGCAGGCGGGGAGGAAAAAACGGCGTACTTCGCAGACCAACCCGAAACCGGTGGCATGGGCAATGAATGCGTCGGCCGTGAAAGTGCGGGCGATGGACGACCGCAAGTAGGTGTAGGCCGCTTTCCGCCGTCCGGCAAAAAGCGGTGCGGCGAACCGCAACCACGCCGCCGTCACGCGACCCAGCAGCGTCCAACGCGGACGAAACAGTTCCAACACGACGAGACAACCGTCCGGCTTCAGCACACGCGCGACTTCCGCCAACGCCGCGTCCGGTTCCGCGAAGTTCCGAAAACCGAACGCGCAGAGCGCCGCGTCGAACGTTGCGGCGGGAAACGCAAGTTCCTGTGCCGATCCCTCCATCAAATCAATCCGCGCCGTCCATCCTGCCGCATCGACTTTCCGACGGCCGACAGCCAACATGGCGGGCGTCAGATCAACGCCCGTAAGATGCGCGGACGGAAAACGCCGCGCCGCCGCAAGGGCGAAATCCGCCGTCCCCGTCGCCAAATCGAGGATGCGGTCAAGGAACGCCCCGGACGAACGCGCTGCCAGAACGGCCAAAGCGCGCCGCCGCCAAAGCCGATCGATGCCGAACGTGAGCAGACGGTTGAGACGGTCGTAGATGTCCGCGATTCGCGTGAAAATTCCGCGCACGGCCTCCGGCGACGGCGCGGCGCAGAACGGGTCAGGGCGCGAGGACATACAACTTCAAGTACCACGCGAGAACCGGACGCCCCCAGAACATCCACACGAGCACACCGAGCGCGAGGAAAGGGCCATACGGCACGGCCGTATAACCGCCCAGACGCGCCTTGCCGCGTCCAATCAGCAGCAGCCCGACGAGCGCCCCCGCGAAGGATGACACGACGATCGTGAACAACACGGCGGCCGGCCCGAAGAACGCGCCAATGGCCCCCATCAACTTAACGTCTCCAAAGCCCATCGCGTCCTTCTTGAAGACCTTGGAGAACACCCACCCGACGAGCCAAAGAAACGAGAAGCCCAGCGCCAACCCCCCGAGCGACCAACCGAGCGCCGTCAGTCCATCCCGTTCACACTGAAGTTCCGGCACCAGAAAACTGAGCGGTACGCCAAGCAACATGCCGCCAATCGTCACGCGATCGGGAATCCACTGGTGCGCCAAATCGACAAACGAACCGAGAATCAGCCCCGTGGCAACGAGCCAGTAAACGGGCACGACACCGAGCGTGGCAACGGGCATCAGCCCCAACACGGGTTTCCCGCCCAGAAAGAACGGCATCCCCCACTGCAAATAGGCGAGCAGAAACAAGACACCGCCCAGCAGTTCGACGACCGTGTAGCGCATGGAAATCGGTTGGCGACAGTTCGCGCAGCGACCGCGCAGACAGACGTAACTGAGTACCGGAATATTCTGATACCATTTGATTCGCGTATTACAATTCGGACAGTGCGACGGCGGCCAGGCCACGGATTCCCCACGAGGGATGCGCCAGATGCAGACGTTCATGAAACTCGCCAGACAACACCCCATCGCGAACGCGAACACGGCGAATACGGTGAAATAGTAAACGTCCATCATCAACACCTCTGCGTCAATGCGCTTCGAGCCAGTTTTGTCCGACGCCGACCGAGACTTCCAATGGGACGCCAAGTTCCATGGCGTTTTCCATTTCCTGCTTGACGATCGCCTTCACGCGGTCGACTTCCGCGACCGGCGCGTCGAAGAGAAGTTCATCGTGGATCTGGAGAATCATCCGCGTCTGAAGTCGTTCAGCTTTCAACGCTCGGTCGATCTTCACCATCGCGAGCTTGATCAAGTCCGCCGCCGTACCCTGGATCGGCGTGTTGATCGCATCGCGCTCGGCACTCTGCCGCGCCGTCGCATTGCGGGAGTTGATGTCACGCAGCACACGGCGACGACCGAGGGCCGTCACGGCGTAGCCCGTGGCACGCGCCTTGGCCACGGCATCATCCATGAACGCGCGAATCTTGGGATAGAGCCGAAAATAGGATTCAATCAACTCCCCTGCTTCCTTGCGCGAACAGTGCAGACGTTGCCCGAGGCCGAACGCCGAAATGCCGTAGATGATGCCGAAGTTGACCATCTTGCAGCGCGAACGCATATCGGCCGTCACCTCATTCGGCGGCACATTGTAGACACGCGCCGCCGTTTCACGATGAATGTCCGCACCATGGGCAAACGCGGCCAACATCGACTCGTCGCCGCTCATCGCCGCCATCAGACGAAGTTCGATCTGCGAATAGTCGGCGGAAATCAAGCGGTGGTTCGCGTCGCGGGCGACAATGGCGGCGCGGATGTTCTTGCCGCGTTCCGTCCGAATCGGAATGTTCTGAAGATTCGGATTGGCCGACGAAAGGCGTCCCGTCTCCGTAAGCGCCTGTGCGAACGTCGTGTGAACGCGACCGTCGGCGGGGTCGATACAATGCGGCAACTTGTCCACGTAGGTGGACTTGAGTTTCGTACACGTGCGGTAGTCGAGGATCTGGCGGACGACGGGATGGAGATCGACGAGTTTGATGAGCGTCTTCTCGTCCGTCGAATAGTGTCCCTTGTGCGTCCGCTTCACGCCCTCGGCGGGAAGCCCGAGCTTCTCGAATAGGAATTCGCCCAACTGCTTCGGAGAATCAAGATTGATCTGCGAATCCGCGTAGGACTGGATGGTGTTCACGTAGCCGGCGATTTCATGATCCAGCTCCACGCCGTACTTTTTCAGCGCATCGACGTCGATACGGACGCCCGCCCGTTCCATTTCCGACAAGACCGGCACGAGCGGTTCCTCGCTCTCCTCCAACGCACGCGGCGCAACGGCCATCGCCTGCGGACGCAACAGAATGTGCAACTGAAGTGCGAGATCGGCATCCTCCGCCGCATAGTCGCAGATTTTCTCCGGCGGAAAGTCATCCATCGTCAACTGCGGTTCACCACGCTTCTTCTCGCCCACGACGGCCTCGTAGGGGATTGGATCGTAGTGGAGGCAATCACGCGCCAGCACGTCGATGCCATGCCGCGCGGCGGCGTCCATCACGTAATGCTCCAGCATCGTGTCCTGAACGGTCGAGCCGAAGACGATGCCGTAGCGCGAAAGGACGGTGATGTCGTACTTCGCATTCTGGGCGACAAGCGTCTTCTTCGGATCGGCGAACGCCTTGGCGAAAATCGCCACACGCGCACGCGGGTCGCCCGCCGCACGATTGGCCGACGCAGAGTCCGCCGGCGTGAAAAGATCCAAATCAAACAGCGAACCTTGGCCGAGGCGCACAGGTTTCGGCACGGAGACGTACCACGCGCGGCCGGGCGCGAGGGCGAAGGAGATACCGACAAGTTCAACCGTCCGCGCATCGATGCCCGTCGTCTCCGTGTCGAACGCGAACATTGGCGCCGCCTCCAGCAGTTTCGCCAACGCACGCGCGTCTTCGTCGGTCTGGACGAGCCGATAGTCGTGCGGCACATCGCCGATTTTCTTCAGCGTCTGCGTCTGGGCGTTCAGCACGGCCACAACGGCCGCCTCCGCCGAAGCGCCGAGCCGTTTCGCGAAATGCGTCAGCTCGTACTTCGCGCAGACCGTGGCGAACTTCTCCGGCTCGGGCGGACGACATTTGAACGTTTCGAAATCCACGTCGCCCAACGGCACGTCCGTGCGAATCGTCGCCAGAAATTTGGACATTTTCGCATCCTCGGCGCCAGCGGCGACTTTCTCGGCCATCTTCCCCTTCAACTCCGCCGCGTGTGCCACCACGTTCTCGACGCTGCCGTACTGCTTCAAGAATATGGACGCCGTTTTCTCGCCCACGCCGCGAATGCCGGGAATGTTGTCGGCCTTGTCGCCGGCGAGCGCCAGCCAATCAATCATCTGCGAAGGGGCAACGAGATCCCAGTATGCCTTCACGCGTTCGACGTCGTAGACACTGGCCGCATCCTTGCCGTGTGCGGGGCGATAGAGGTGGATGTGCGGCGCGACGAGCTGAGCCGCGTCCTTGTCCGGCGTCGCGAGATAGACGTCGAACCCGGCGGCGGCGGCCTTGACGGCCAGCGTGCCCATCACATCATCGGCCTCGAAACCCGCTTTGCTAATGACGGGGATATTGAGCGCCTCCGCCAGTTCGAGCGCGAACGGAATGTTGGCCGCCAAATCTTCCGGCATCTGTTCGCGAGAGGCCTTGTAGGGCGGATAGGCCTCATGGCGAAACGTCGGACCGCCCGGATCCATGGCCAATACGGCGTATGCCGGACGATAGTCCGCAAGAATCGCCGTCACGCCGTTGGCAAACCCGAAGAGGGCGGACGTATTGAGGCCCGTGGATGTAATGCGCGGCTTCCGCAGAAAAACGAAATGCCCCTTGTAAAGAAAGGGCATCAAGTCGATAATGAAGAACTTCTCAGCCATGGGTTCACTCCATGTCCGCACCCAACGCCGTCAGCGTCGGAACGAACTCAGGGAAGGATTCATTCAGGATTTCGGCATCCGCGACGGAAACGGGGGCGCGCAAACCGCAGAGCGCCATCGACATCGCCAACCGGTGGTCACCGCCCGCGCGGGCCGTACCGCCCGCCAGCGTTCCGCCGACGACGGCGAATCCGTCGGGAAATTCCTCGACCGTCACGCCCAGCGCGCGCAACTGCGCGACGATCGCGGCAATGCGATCCGTCTCCTTGAAGCGCAACTCCCGTGCGTCGCGCACGACCGTCCGCCCGTCGGCACACGCGGCCACGGCGGCGATGACAGGAAACTCGTCAATGGCACGAACGACCAGATCCCCGCCGATTTCGACGCCGTGCAACGGCGCGGCCTCCAACGTCACATCCGCAATTGGCTCGCCACACGCCATCTGCGCGTTCGTACAAACGACCCGCGCCCCCATGGCGGACAAGACGTCGAGGACACCCGTGCGCGTCGCGTTCACACCGACGCCCGTCACCGTGACGCGACTGCCCGGCACGATGGCGGCGGCAGAGAGCAGAAACGCCGCAGACGAGATGTCCCCCGCGAGCGCACCGTCGAACGGCCGCAACGGCGCGGTCAACGGACGGACGACGGACGACGTGCCGTCCATCGAAATATCGGCGCCCATCGCGACCAGCATCCGCACGGTATGATCACGTACGGGGCCGGGCACCGTGAAGCGGCTTTCGCCGTCTGCACCCAACGCGGCAATCTGAAGACAACTCAGCACCTGCGCCGAAGCCACAGGCACATCGTAGGAAATAGCCGACAACGCGGCGGGCGCGAACACGAGCGGCGCACGACCCGCGCACGTCTCCACAATCGCGCCCATTTGGCGCAGCGGATCGGCAATCCGATCCATCGGCCGCCGCCGCAGTCCCTCGCTACCATCCAGCGTCGCGGCCGAGCGCGTTCCCGCGACCGCGCCCGCCAGCAAACGAATCGTCGTCGCGGAATTGCCACAGAATCCGACGGCACCCGCGTTCGGGAACGGACGGAATCCATTGCCAGCAATTCGGAGTACGCCATCTTCCAACGTCGACGGGACGCCCAGCGACGCCAACGCGCCGCGCATCGCCCGCGTCACACCACTGTCCGGATAACGGCGGACAACGGACTCGCCTTCGGCCAGCGCGGCGAACAACGCGGCACGGTGGGCCAACGACTTGTCTCCCGGCACGGAAACCGTGCCGGACAATGGTTTCACGGCGGGCGACAAACGAAGATCCATGGCCGCCTACTCCTCGTCTGCAAAATCGGGATGCGCGGCTTCCGACGGCGGCGCGGATAGAGCCGATACGCCGCCCTCTTCTGACTTCGCATGGGCCGATTCAGGCGTTGCTGATTTCTGCCGCCCTTCCGTCGGCGCATAGGGACGGTAGCCGCCGTCATAAGCACGATAGCCGCCATAGCCTTTACCGTAGCCGTAAGAGTGGCTTGATGGGGCGAACGCGCCGCCACCCACGGCACCGATTTCAACATCGTTGACCACGATACCAATGACCGTTGCACCCGATTCACCCAACGTGCGAACGGCGTGTTGGATCGGTTTGAAATGCGTCCGGTCCGGACAGCACATGATCATGACGGCATCCACCATCGAGGCCAGCGTCACGACGTCGCCCACGATGCCGAATGGCGGCGAGTCGATGACGATACGTTCATAATGTTCACGTGCCCACTTGAAGAATGCCGGAACAATAGCGGATCCCATAACCGCCGCCGGATCGACATCATCGGGCGGCAGGGAACAGATGACGTCGAGATGGTCGACACCACTGGACATGACGAGACTTTGGAAATCGTTCGCGCCGTCCTTGCGGGACAGATAGTGGGAGAACGAATGGTCGGTATCGATCTTCAAACCCCACACGCGGGCCAGACGCGGCCGCCGCAGATCGAAATCGACGAGCAGCGTCCGCTTGCCAGCCTGCGCGCTTGAAATCGCCAGCGAACACGACGTCACCGTCTTGCCCTCGCCGGGCTGCGTGGAAATCAGCAACAGCGTCTGGGAAATCGGCTGGTAGCGCGGCGAATCGAGCAGATTGCGCAACCCGGCCACGGCTTCGGCGAACTGCGAGTACTTGTTCTCGAAGCTGAACTTGGCAACCTGCTCGCGCGTTTTGCGGCGAACGTGCGGCAAGACGGCGAGGACTTTCAGCGAAAGCCGTCCTTCGATGTCCGCCAGCGACACGACCGTATCCTCCAAGTGGTCGAGAACGAGGACGAACAACAAACCCAGTGCCAACGACAACACGGCACCGGCGGAGAATATGATGATCGGGTTCGGCAAGACCGGCTTTTCGGGCACGGTTGCGGGACGCCCCACGCGGATAATTTCGTTGTTCTGCTCCGCCAGAATACGCGCCTCGTTCTCCTTCTGAATCAAGTCCGTGAGAATCGTACTCGCAACCTGCTTCTCCTGATCCAGTTGTTTCAGCCCCGCATCGGCGGACACGATTTTCTGCGCGATGACGTTGAGCCGCTCGCGGAAGTTCTCTTTCTTCTTTTTGAACGCGGTCAACTGGTTCTGATAGGCTTTCAAGTTGCCCGTCGCCGTCGTCAGAGCACGGGAGACCGCATCCTCAAAATGCTGTTTGGTGCTTTCGTACTCCTTCTCCTTCGCGCGGACGGACGGATGGTTTTTCGTCAGCGTGACGAGCAACGAGTTGAGTTCCTGCTGGGCGGTGAGCATGAGCGTGTAGGCCTGGGCGATTTCGGCCGCACGCGGCACGGACGTCGGAAGAGCCGCGAACCTCTCCGGCGTCTCCTGCGCCTGTTGCAACACCTTTTCCCATTCCTGGGCGGCCGTCACCTCGGCCTGCATAACAAGTTCGTCCGCCGTCGTCTTCTGAAGCGACTGCTGAAGTATCTCCTTCTCCGAATCGAGGTTGTCAATCTTGTGTTCCGTGCGGAACTCCAGCAGACGCTTGGCCAGCGCCTGATCCGCCCGCCGCTGTTTCTCGACCTGCCCGTGAATCTGAGAGACGGCCTTATCGCACCGAAGTTTGTTCTCCTCGTCCGTGAACGACTCAATAGCCTCGGCGTAGGCGTTGGCGAGCGCGGCGGCGAGCGTCGGCGACGTCGACCGCACAGCAATCGTGATGAGACGCGAACGGCGGACGAGTTCGAGTTCCGACTCCTGGAGCGTTTCGACGATTTCCTTTTCCGACACCGTCGATGCCGGATAGTTGGCGCGGTACTGCTGGACGATCTTCTTGACGATCTTGTCCGACCGCCAGTCGGACAAGCGCGTGTTGAAGATTTCATCGTAAGTCACGCCGAGATCCGGCCCACCCATCTCCATCAACGTATTACCCGTTCCCTGCGGACGACGGATGTCCATCGTAAACTCGCTCATCGCCTCGTAGATCGTCGGCGAAATCCGATAGACGGCAAACGCCGCCACCAAGCCGACCAACAGGAAAACAAGCACGGAAATCCATCGCTGGGAAATGACACGCAAAATACGTCCCAGCGTGACCGTGCCGACGAGCGAATCCTGATCCATCCCCGGCGGCTGACCGCCATAGGCACCGCCACCGTAGTAGTACGGCATCTGTCCACCGGAATAGGCAGGTGCCTGGGACGCGCCATAGTAGATCGGCGACTTCTTTGTCGTGCCGTAGTAAAGGGACTTCTGCCCGTATGTCGATTCAGATGAAGCCATTGTCATTTCTCCAAAACCGCCGACGCGGCGGCCATGCGCGTTTTCGCTCGTTTCCGACGCGGAAAGGACGCGGCGCCCAACGCCAACGGCGGCAACACCGCAAACGCCCAGGCGCCAAGCGAAAAATCGGGAATCCAAATCGATTCCAGCAACCACAACGCAAACGTGAACGGGACGACCCACGCGACGGGCGGCACGGCGAACATAAAGACGTCGGCATCGTCCGCCGTACGCAGATACAAATAGGCGGCAATCAGACGGCTCACGTACGTCCACACCATCATACCAAGGGCAACGACCAACAGCAGCGTCCCGACGATGCCGCGTTCCGCCAGCAGCGTCCAGTACGAATTCCACGCGAACGCCGGCTGCTGCGGCAGAACCGCCCAATCCGCCGTTTCAGCCAGAAACGGGACGTGGAGGCCAAATGCCCCCACACCGACGCCCGTCCATGGCTGTTGCATCCACATCTCGCGGCCAATGCGGGAAAGCGCGTCCGAACATTGCTGCATCGCCTCCGTCCAGGCGAATGCCGAATCAAGCCCTTGCATTTTCGCCACCTTGACCGTCTCGGGTGCGAACGACGCAACGAAGAACGCCGCCGTGCCGACACCCAGCACGAGAAAAACGAGACTGCGAGCGACCGACGCCATCGATCCCACTCGCCCCAAATAGGACAAACCCCAGAACGTCGCCAAAATTGCCAAGACACCCCACGCCAACGACACGTAGGGCGGCGCGAAGAAATAAAGCCCGACGGCATTGCCACAGACCATCACACTGAACGGCAGACGCACCGCACGCCACTGCCGCGCCTCAGCCGCCATCGCGGACGCCATCCCAACACACAGCCACGTCCCGTAGACGAGTGCGCCAAACGGCCCTTTGTCAAATCCCGCCGCAGCCAGTGCCGGAAACGGCGCGCAAGCACAGCACGCGCAGATGGCCGCCGCCAACCCGCCCAACCCCGTCAGAAACGACGCAACGACACCGAATGAAATCCGCGCCCCCAGTCCCATGCCATGACGCAACCCCATCACGACGACGGACACGCCGACCGTCACGGCCAACGGCAGAATCCCCGCGTCCGTCACGGCTGCGGGCAACGCCGACCACGCCGGCTCTTTCACGCGCCACGCCGTCTGCTCAACATCGTAGAAAAGGCTCGCCCCCGTATTCAGCCATCGGACGATGGCACAGGCGATCAAGAGGACAAAAAAATAGAACAGCGGGTCACGTACAAGCCCCGCCCGTACACGCGCCCGCGACACGGACAGATGCTCACCCGCCAACATCGTCGGCGCGGCGAAAAGCCAAATCATCCCGAACGCGGACAACCACAGAATCACCGTGGCCAGTGCCGACGCGGACAGGAACGGCGAGAGGGAAAGCGGAAGGGCCGCCAGCATCGCAAGATGCGTGGACAGCCCATACTTGGTGATGAATTTCTGAATCATTCAGGACCACGCCATGCCATCGGCATGGAGAACTCAGTAGTGAAAGCGGACGCCGATCGTACCGCGGAAACGGTCATAGTCGTACTGCTCGTACTCGTCGCACCAATCCTCTTCCCACACGATGTTCGCGAAAATCGTCATCCAACGATTGAGCGTGTAGTCAGCACCAATGCGGACGGAAAGCAGATCTTCATCATAGTCATTGGCCCAGCCGAGGTAGGCGTCGTTGTAGGCCACATCCTCATGACGCCAGGAGATGTCGCCGTAAAGGCGCATCTTGTCACCAAGGGTCAGATACGAAACGCCCGTCGACAACGACGTGACCTTGAGCGCCTGGCCGCGCGTCCGTTCAGACGGCTGGTAGTAACTCGAACCAAGAACGGAGAGCTGCAACTGGCGCATAATCCGCCAATTTCCGGAAAGCGTATACGTCCAACCCGAATCGGCATTGCTACGCCCGCCATAGTCCAGCCA
>CAZTHR010000050.1:0-11614 GCA_964613265.1 uncultured Lentisphaeraceae bacterium
CGCCTACCGTTTCAGCGTCTGGATGAGGTCGTCGATGGAACCGCGCCGACAGGACACACCCTTCTCCCGGCAAATTTCCTCGAACTTCACGCAGAACATCGCCGCATGGGTCGGATCGGCCGGCAGCTCGCCGGCCTTCGGCAGGGGCGGACACGTATAGAAGAACGTCGGCGCACGCGCCGGCGTCGCAACACGGAGGAGCGCGGCGGGCGAGAACTTCTCAATCCACGGCAGACATTCCGCACGATGAGCCAGCCAAGTCTCGAAATTCGGATAGCCGAACGCATGGGCGCCGTAGTACGAGTTCGGAATCCACGCGCGCATTTCCTTCGGGTCGATGGACGTCTGCGGCACATTCGCCAGCACGGCACGGATGCCGAGCGCGTTGTCGCCCGTCAGCGATGCATAGAGCGAGGAGCACGCGCCCGCGCTTCCGCCGGTGAGGCCGACGCGCGTCGGATCAATGTTCCATTCCTTCGCCTTCGACTGCACAAGCCGAATCGCCGCCACAGCATCGTCGAGACTCGCCTTGACCGGTGGCTTGATTCCCGCGTCGTTCGCGTCGTGCACCATGCGGTACTCCACCGTCACGAACGCGACGCCGGCCGCGCGGCATTTCGGCAGCAACCCGAACAGCGCCCGTTCCATGCGGTCGCCATCACACCAGCCGCCGCCGTGGAAGAGCATCACGACGGCCGTGGGCTTGCCGTCCGTCGCATTGGCGGTCGGCAGCCACACGTCCATGCGCTGACGCAGATGCGGTCCATAGGCCACGTCTTCGTGCGTCGGCGCGTCGATCGTCTGGGCGCGACTGTTCGGGGCCTTGGGATCCCACCAGTGCTTCATGGGGCTGAAGACGAACTTGTCCGCCGGAGTGCGGCCGAACGTACGGGCAATCGCGCGGAGATAGGCGTCGCTCTGGCGAACAGTCGGCAACAAATAGCTGCCCTCCGTGTACTCGTTCCAGGCGTTGATGTAGACAATCCCCGGCTTCTTCGGATCGTTCTGCACGGCGGCTTTCGCGTCGCGCAGATACTTCTCAAACGTCGCCGGCGTGTTGTTCGTGAAGGAGGCGCAATAGGGGTACTGGTACGCCTTCGCCCACGGGAACGACACGTCGTTCCGGCAGCGCGGCATCACATTCCACCCCATCGGCACGATGGGAATGTAGGGGAGCGAAGCGTCACGCCGCGCCGCCCAGTGGCGCTGGAGCGGGCCGTCGATTTCGCCGTAGTCGAAGAGGCGTTCGCCGGCCGCGTAGCGGCGACCGTAGTCCGGCAATTTCCATGGCCCGAACCCGTAGTCGGTCAGCGAATCGAACCCCAGTTCCTTCGCGCGCGCCGCCAGCCGGTCGTCGGCGTTCTGCCCGTTCATGTGCAGCTCGCCCAGTCCCGCCGCGCGGACGCGCCGCCGCGCCTCGTCGATCGCACGGCGGACTTTCGCGTCGTCCTCGCCCCAGGTCTTCCACAGATACGGCAGATTGAAGATCGAGAAGAAGAGCCGTCCGTCTTTGCGATAGTACTCCGGTTGGTTGAAGTAGTGGGAAATCGCATAGTCGATCAATCCCAGAAACTCCTCCGGCGTGTGGGCGAGGCTCATGAGCGGCACGCGCTTGGCCGCAGGATCCGGACGAAACTGGTTGTAGCGCTCGTGGTAGCACCACATGAGGGCGAACTTCATCTTGCCGCGATTCTTCGCCTTGAGAAACCCCTGCTCGATGGACTCCTGCTGCGTGATCTCGCCATTGTAGTAATAGAAGTCCCAGAGAAAGACGTCAATGCCCGCGTTGGCGGCGAGTTCGATTTCCGTCTCCACGTCGACGGGATCCTTGCCGTCCAAATAGCCCGGCAGCGGCTTGATCTGCTGATGGCCGGGAAACCGCACGGCGGCATCCTTCACGAACTCCCATTCCGTCCAGCCTGGCTTGAACCATTCATTCGCCTTTGGGTAGTTGTGCCAGTGCGGATAGTAGACCGCCATGACATCCACATCCTTCGCGGACACGCCGCCGGACAGACCGCCTGCAAGCGCCAACAAGAGCGCCACCACCGTGATTTTATCGATGCTCATCGCTTATTCCTTCCTCGACGCCAAGCTTGATCGCCACTTCTTTGATGGCGTTCCAAACTCGGACTTTGATTTGACTGACAAGATTCCGATCGATCCCGAACTTCTCCGCGGTCTCCGCCACCGAATGTCCGTCCATCGCGTAGAAGCGGTAGACTTTCTTGTACAGTGGCGAAATCGCGGGATTCCGCATGACCTGTTTCACCGATGCCTCGTAGAGCGCGTGTACCCACTCCTGATCGTGCGAATCAACCACGCTCTCGCCGGACGTCGCCATTTCCATCTCGGCTTGAAAGAGCAGCCCCGCGTTCGGATCGTCCTCCGAATCTCTCACGCCGTCCATCGAGAATGCATGGCCTTCCGGCCGACTCTGGGCCTTGCGCAGGGACATCAACACGGCGTTCTTGATGATCGTCTTCAAGAACGCGCGAAACTTTCCCTTGGCCGGGTCGTACTTGCGATTCTGGAAAACATCCAACAACAGCAAATTGACTTCCTGCAACGTATCGTCGGGGTCTTTGCTGCCCTTCTGACGGGCATAGCTTTTGATGGCGTCCTCGTACAATTCGGCGAACCGCCACCAGTTCACATTCGCATCCGCCTCGGCGTCCTGCAGTTTCTCAATCAGCGTGACGACTGTTTCCTGAAAAGCCATGCCCGCGTTCGTCCTCTCTTTTTCTACTGGAAAAGCTGGGGGTCGATCTTGTTCTCAGACGTCTCGCCGTTCTTCGACCAGACATCCACCCCCCAGGCCTGTTCCATCCGGTTCGAGGCCGTCGACAGCACCTCGGCGTCGTCCACCCCACCACCAACCTCCAGCGCGTAATCGTCCAGAAAACGCTGGACGCCCTTGAGATCCCGGCGGGCGATCAAATAGTCTAGCGCGCCCAGGAACAGCGGCGTTTCGTACGCATCGAAGTCCCGCCCGTCATCCTCGGCATCCACGTCATCCCGACACTCGCGAATCCGCGCGAACAGGCGCTCGGCCGTCAACGGCTCGGCCGACGTGAACCAGGAATCGACAATCTGGCAGACATTCGTGTAGCCGCGCGTGGCGCACCGCAACAGACGAACGTTCTCGGCCCGCGCGGCGTCCAACGATCGGACGCGCACGGCATCCTTGCGAACATGCCAATATGCAACCGCCCCCGCCACTCCCGCGAACACGCCTGCCAGAAGTCCGACGCCAACGAGCAAGCGACGGTTTTTCGCCCCGTGCGCGACCAACGCCGCCTTCTCCTGCTGCAACCTTTCGTTCGCGTCCGCCAACCGCGCGTTCTCGCGCTGCAACGGCGTCCGCCACGGCAGACAGACCCGCTGGCTGGCATCTGGGTTCAACAGCCCCGCCAGAATCGTGCGCCAGTAGGGATCGAGACAATCCAACACGCCGTTCAGCGGACACCCCGGCTGATACCAGTCCTGCGTCAACAAATGGTAAAGCAGGACGCCCAAGGCCCAAAAATCACTCGCGGGCGATGCCTCCGTGCCGTTCCGCAATTCAGGCGCCATGTAGGCAAACGTCCCAATGCACGGCTTCTCGCCGTGAAAGCGCGTGACCATCGAAAGCTCAAGGCTCTTCCGCAAATCCGTTTCCACGACTTTCGCCACGCCGAAGTCTGACAACACGGCGCGACCGTCGGATCCAATCAGCACATTCTCCAATTTGACATCGCGGTGAACGATGTGCTTTCCATGGATGTAGGCCAACCCTTCGCGCAAGTCCTCATACCAACTCGCAACCCGACTTTCATAGCGCGTAGACGCCCGCGCCCCGTCCGTCCCGACAGACTCGTCCAGCGCGTCGTCCGCAGTCGATTCCGCCCGCGCCATCTCCGCTTTCAACTCGTCTTTCAACGTGCAGGGCTTCCCCGTCGCGTCGAGCACAAGATCCATCACGAAATACGGAACATCCGATTCGCCCGTCACACTGCCGAAATCGTAGACGCGCACGACGCGCGGGTGGTGGAGACGCGCCAGCAATCGCCCTTCGGCGACGAAACGTTTCAGACTAAAATCCTGGCTCGTCTCGGCATTCGGACGAAACGCCTTCAACGCATAGCGATGCCCCGCATGGACGCCCTTGGCCGCATCGTCCGCCAACGCCTCAACGGCATAGACCTCCGCCATGCCGCCACGTCCCAGCAGATGAACGACACGATAGCCGCCCACGACCGCACCATCGGGTAACAAGACGTCTTTTTTCGCGGTCGTCTCCGCCATGCCTAGGCGTCCTCCGTCACGCGACGAATCTCGTTCACACTCGTCACGCCTTTAAAGACCTTTGCCCAGCCATCCTCGCGCAATGTCTTCATGCCTTTCTTGAGGGCGAGATGCTGAATCTCCGTGGCGTTCTCGCGGCGGATGATCGCCCCCTCGATGTCCTCGTCCACTTCCAGCACCTCGAAGAGCGCGCGCCGTCCTTTGTAGCCCGTCCGACTGCAGGCGTCGCACCCCTCGGCCGCCGGCTCAAACACCGTCTCGCGTTCGGGCGGGTAGGAAAGGTCGTACCACTTCCGATCCAGCGGGACTTCCCGTCGACACGTGGGGCAAAGACGGCGGCAGAGGCGCTGCCCCATGACGCCCGCAACGGCCGAAGCGATCAAGAATGGCTCCACACCCATATCCGTCAGACGCGGGAACGCGCCGGCCGCCGTGTTCGTGTGGAGCGTGGAAAACACCATGTGACCCGTCAACGAGGCGTTGATGGCGATTTCAGCCGTTTCGCGGTCGCGGATTTCGCCCACCATGATTTTGTCCGGATCTTGACGCAGGAACGCGCGCAACGTCCGCGCAAAGTCGAGCCCGATGTCCTTGTTCATCTGCACCTGGATGATGCCGTCCATCTGGTATTCGATCGGGTCTTCCGCCGTCAAGATGCGCACGTCCATTGTGTTCACCTCGTGGAGGAAGGAATAGAGGGACGTGGATTTGCCTGAACCCGTCGGCCCCGTCACGAGGAAGATGCCGTTCGGCCGGCGGATGATCTTGTCGACCACGTGGAAGTCACGGTCGTTGAAACCGAGATCGGCCATCTTCACGAAGTTGCCGCTCTTGGCCAACAGACGCAGGGAGATGGATTCGCCCCAGGCGCCCGGCATTGTGGACACGCGGATGTCGATGTCCTCGCCGCCCAGGCGGATGCCGATACGACCGTCCATGGGCAGACGCTTCTCGGCGATGTCGAGATTCGCCATGACCTTGATACGCGAAATGATGGCGGATTTCAACCGGTTCAACTGCGGCGGCACGTCCACCTTGTGAAGCATTCCGTCAATCCGATAACGGATGCGGAGTTCCGTCTCCTGCGGCTCGATGTGGATATCCGTCGCGCCCTGACGATCCGCTTCCATGATGATCCGGTTCACGAATTTGACGATCGAGGCCTCTTCACCTTCGGCGCCAACGTCGATTTTTGAGATCGACCCCTCGTCATCGTCCACGGCGTAACGGCCGTCCTCGATCATCTGTTCGATGGCATCGGCGCCGACACCGTAGAACTTCTTGACGGCCTTGTCGATTTCCTCACGGGGGGCAAGCACGATGCGCACGGGGCAGCCCGCCGCGAGCCGCAACCCGTCGCCCGTAACGGTCGAAAACGGATCGCTCGACGCGACGGTCAACTCGCCATCCGCGAACTTGACGGGCAGCACGTTGAACTGGTAGACGGCGGACGCCGGCAATTTCTGCAACACGTCCGGCCGAGGCTGGACTTTTTCGAGTTCGATATAGTCGTACCCCAAAAACGCGCCCGTCGCCCGCAGAAATTCGGCTTCCCGTGCCCCGCCGAACTTGACGGCCGCCTCGGCCAAACCCATGTCGGGATTTTTCGCCCGCCCTTCGGAAATACGCTGCAACGCCTCGTCCGAATAGAGGTTCGAGGCCTTCAACACGTTCATCGCCAGTCTGGAAGAGTCGCTCATCGCACCGCCCGCATCTTAGAAGAGTCCGTGGACGTGCCCCGTCTCGACGTCGACATCCACGCGACGGTAGGCCGGCGAGGCGGACGTACCGGGCATGAGTTTGATTTCGCCCGCCACGGGCACCACTAGCCCCGCCCCCTGATAGATCAAAATGTCGCGCACGGGCAGACGCCACCCCTTCGGCCGTCCCAACAGATTGGGGTCGTGCGAAAGCGAGTACTGCGTCTTCGCCATGCAGATCGGCAGTTTCGCAATCTCGGGGTCGGCCTGGAACCGCGCCAACTTCTCCTGCGCCAACGGCTCGAAGTCCACGCCGTCGCCGCCGTAGACCTCCTTCACCAGCGTCTCGATGCGCGTCGCCAGCGAATCGGACAGCGGACTGAGATAGTCGAACGTATTCGGCTCATCGCACGCCGCAACAACGGCCTCGGCCAACGCGCGCGCACCCTCGCCACCTTTGAGCCAGTGGTCGGATACGGCGAATCGCGCCCCCGCCGCTTCCGCCACCTGCCGCACGAGTTCGCGCTCGGCCGGCGTGTCCGTGTAGAACGCATTGAGGCAGACGACCGGCTGGACGCCCGAACGGCGGATGATATCAATGTGCGCCAGCAGATTGTCGCACCCCTTCCGCAACAAGTCGAGGTTTTCGTGCGTGTAGACGGGATCGAGCGGAAGACCGGCTTTCACCTTCGGCGCACCGCCATGAGCCTTCAAGGCGCGAACGGTGGCCACGAGCACCACGGCATCGGGCTTCAGTCCCGAACAACGGCACTTGATGTTCCAGAACTTCTCGTACCCCATGTCGCTTGCGAATCCGCTCTCCGTGACAACGTAGTCGCCAAGCGCACACGCCAGACGGTCGGCCACGACCGAATTCTGTCCAATGGCAATGTTGGCGAACGGCCCGGCATGGACGAAGACCGGCTGCCCTTCCAGCGTCTGCATGAGCGTGGGCTTGATCGCGTTGACGAGCAGGGCGCACATCGCGCCGTCCACTTCGAGGTCGTGCGTCGTCACCGGCGTTCCGCGCTTCGAGTAGGCCACGACGATCTTGCCCAGCCGTGCCCGCAGATCCTTCAAATCGGCCGCCATCGCGAGTACAGCCATCACTTCGGACGCGACGGTGATGTAGAAACCCGACTTCATCTGAAAACCGTCCAGCCGGCCGCCAAAACCAATCTCGATGTTGCGCAGCCCCTGGGCGCAGAAATCCATCGCCCAACGCATCTGAATGCGGTCGGGATCGACATCGAGCCGTTTGAGGCCACGTTCGGCCAGCCAGGCATCGTCGTGGTTGCGCTCGTGCTGCATCCGGCTGTTGAGCGCAACCATGGCCAGATTGTTCGCGTTGGTGATGGCGTCGATGTCGCCCGTCAAACCGAGAGAGAGAGAACTGAGCGGCACGACCTGCGCAAGGCCGCCGCCGGCGGCGCTGCCCTTGATGTTGAACGTCGGACCGCCCGACGGCTGACGGACGCAACCGATGACTTTCTTGTGGAGCAGCCCCAGCCCCTCCACAAGCCCGACCGTCGTCGTCGTCTTCCCTTCACCCAGCGCCGTGGGGGTAATCGCCGTCACGTCGATGTACTTCGCCCGCTTCCGCTCGCCCAGGCGTTTGAGCACTCGCGCAACGTCCACCTTCGCAAGGACGCGGCCATAGGGCGTCCATTCATCGTCCATCAAGCCAAGTTCCGCCGTCATGTCCGCGACGGGCCGCATGTCCGACTCAGCCGCTTCGGCAATCTGCCAGTCTTTCAGTTTCGTGGGATCCAAACGAGCCATTGCTACCGACCTTTTAAGTTGTTTACGTTTAGGGAAGATTATAACACAAACCGCTTCTCCGGCGAGACGCGCCTAGGGATGGATGGATTTGAGCGGATAGACGCGAAAGTCCGGCGTACCGGCATCCACCGACATTCGCACGGAAATCCGGCGGTTCGCCGGATCGGGACGCGCGGCCGGCACGGGGAAGACACGCAGCCCGTCCTGCGCAAAAATTTCCATGCCGTTGCGGTCGACGAACACGCGCAGCGCCAACCGGTTGTTCGCAACCGGCCAGGCCACCGACTGTCCCAACGCGCTGAGCGTCCCCTTCGCCGCGTCGTAGACCACCCGAATACCACGCAGGTCGAACGAGACGTGCGCGTCCTTCCCGACCGTGCAGGCGAGAAACGCCTCGGCAAGTTCGCCCTCGAACGCCTCGGGCGCAACGGCCGGACCCGCCCGCAGGGCCTCAAGTTCGCGCACGGGACGGCGGACAAGGCGCAGACCGTCTTTCGTGCGCCGCAACGTCAGTTCATGCGGAAGCGAAAAACCCTGCCCGAACGTACTCGCGCCCCCCGTGCCAATCTTGAACCAGTTGATTGCAATCACGCGACCACCCGGCGCATTGTTGAACGCCTGCGCCGCGTAATAAGGCGTCCCCAGATTCAACGGCCATGCCGCAAGACGCTCCTCGGTCGCCGTGAACGTCCGCCCGTCGAACGTCCCCACATCGTAGAGCGGCCCCGCGCCCCACAACACCCACGCCGTCCCCCGTTCGCCTTCGATGGGCAGTTCTTCGAGTTCAGGACATTCATAACGCCACGTACCTTTGTCCTTCGCGTCGCCCACGAGCGTCTGGACTTTCGTCCAGTTCGTCAGATCCGCCGAATTGAAAACGTAGAAGACGTGGTGGTTGTTCTCGAAACCGTAAAGCACCATCACCCAATGACGCGACGGCGCGTGCCAGAAGACCTTCGGGTCGCGGTTGCCGCCGGACAGATTTCCCAACACGGGATTGCGCGACCATTTCTCGTAGGTGCGCCCATTTGTCGACGCGGCCAGGCACTGCGTGAACGGATGACCCGCCGCCGTGTAGTAAAGGAGATGCGCCCCGGCGCCGAACCCCGCCACATTGTCCACGTCCACCACGCCCGACCCGCTGAACATCGTCCCGCGTTCGTCCGGCGCGAGCGCCGTGTCCAACTCCGTCCAATGCACAAGATCCTTCGACACGGCGTGTCCCCAGTGCATATTCCCCCACTGGATGCCGCAGGGATTGCTCTGGAAGAAAAGATGCCATTCCCCCTTGTAGTAGGTCATGCCGTTCGGGTCGTTGTTCCATCCGTACCGCTGCGTGAAACGCAACTGCGGACGAAACGGTTCCGTCTTCATGTCGACGCCTTGCGGACGGACGGGCACCGTCTTCACGGCGTTCAACGCCGCACCATACGTTTCCGGCGCCCCCACGAGGCGCAACGTCACCTTCCGCCCCCGCAACCCCGCGACGGGCACGGGCGCCGTCCAATCCGGCCGTCCCTCGGCGAACTCGACGTCCAGTTTGCGGAGGACTTTTCCGTCCGCACGAATTTCCAGCACACGCTTCGTCGCACCGTTCTTGACCGGCAACAACAGATAGGCGTCCGACAACGTCATCACGCGCTCGACATCGGCCACGACGGACGAACAGGCCAACAACGCGGCCGCCCCCACGAGAAACGAAACCCGGATGTTCATGCGCAAGCTCCTTTCACGAATCGCGACGGATCAAGTGCAAGGCGTGCCGGCGCCGGCCGCCGCCAACGGCGCAAGGACGCCGCCGTTCACCCCCGGTTCGCCCGCGTAGAGGATCATACCCTCGGATACGCCCACGCTCATCTTGCGCGGCGCGAGATTCGCGACAAACACGACTTCCTTTCCGACGAGCGCGGCGGGATCGGCGTACGTGCCGCGAATGCCGCTGAATATCGTTCGCGTGCCCAGCGCTCCCGCGTCGAGCGTGAACTTCAGCAGTTTTGAACTCTTCGGAACGATCTCACACGCCACCACCTTGCCGATGCGCAGGTCTACGGCCTCGAACGCATTGAACGCGATTTCCGGTTTCAGCGCCGGACTGGTTTCGGACGATGCGGCGGCGGCCTTCCGGTCTTTGTTTTTCGAGGCGCGACTCTCATGCGCCACTTCGCCGGAATCGGCGGGTTTCACCTTCGCCTTCTCGACCATCGCCTCGACCTGCTTCGCGTCGATGCGCGTGGCAAGGTAGGCATAGGCGCCGATGGATGCGTTCTCGATCGTCTTCGCCGCGTCGTCCCACGTGTAGGACGCTTCGCCGAAGAGCGCGGCAACCTTGTCCGCATAGGCGGGGAGAATCGGCTTCAAATAGATGGCGAGGATGCGGAAGACGTTGAGGATCGTCGTCAGCGTCGTGCGCGTCGTTTCCGCGCCCTCCGGCTGCTTGACCGTCTTCCACGGTTCGCGGCGGTCGAAGTACTCGTTCGCGGCGTCGGCGATTTTCGTGACCTCGACAGGCACCTGCGAGAAGCGACGGTCTTCGTAGAACGCCGCAATCGCCGCCGCGCGGCTCTGTGCGCGTTCGACGAGGGCGCGGCCCTCCGCGTCCAGCGTTCCCAAACGCCCTTCCAGATTCTTGTTCAGCATCTGAGCGCCACGGGAGGCCAGGTTCGTGATCTTCCCGACCATATCGCCGTTCACGCGCTGCACGAAATCCTGAAGGTTGAGATCCATGTCGTCCGTCGTCCCGCCCAGCTTGCAGGCGTAGTAGTAACGCAGGGCGGCCGCCGGCAGATGGTCGAGGTACGTGCGGGCGTTGACGAACGTGCCCTTCGACTTCGACATCTTCTCGCCGTTGACGGTGAGGAAGCCGTGGACGAAAATCTTGTTCGGCTGCTCGAAACCGGCGGCGTGGAGCATCCCCGGCCAGAAAAGACAGTGGAAACGAATGATGTCTTTGCCGATGAAGTGGTACCGCTCCGCCTTCGGATTCTGCCAGTAGTCGGCAAAGGACTTTCCTTCCCGCGCACACCAGTTCTGAAGCGAGGCGAGATAGCCGATCGGCGCGTCGACCCACACGTAGAAGTACTTGTCCGGATAACCGGGAATCTGAAAACCGAAATACGGTGCGGCGCGGGAAATGCACCAGCCGCGCAACGGCTCGTTGAACCATTCGAGCAACTTGTTCGAGACGTCGCTCGTCGTGTGTTCGGGAATCCAGTTGCGGAGAAATTCGTGGCTCGGCTCAAGCTCGAAGTAGAGGTGCTCGCAGTCCTTCACCACAGGCGTGCCGCCGCACGTCGTGCAGACGGGATGCCCCAGCTCCTCGGCCGCATACGTGCTGCCGCACTTGTCACAACTGTCGCCGTACTGCCCTTCCGCATGGCATTTCGGACATTCGCCCTTGACGAAACGATCGGGCAGGAACATCTTGCAGTGTTCACAGTAGAGCTGCGGCGTCGTGCGCGTCGTCACCGCGCCGCACTTCTGCATCGCGGCGAAAAACTGCTCGGAGAACGCCTTGTTTTCGGGCGCGTTCGTGGTGTAGTAGTTGTCGAACGCGATTTCAAAGTCCGTAAAGTCCTTCACGTGCGCGGCGTGGCTACGCGCAATCAACTGTTCCGGCGTAATGCCCTCGTTACGCGCACGGATCATGATGGGCGTACCATGCGTGTCGTCCGCACACACGTAGACGCAATCATGCCCGCGCATCTTCTGGAAACGAACCCAGAAGTCGGTCTGGATATACTCGACCAAATGCCCCAAGTGGATATCTCCATTGGCATACGGGAGCGCGGACGTGACGACGATACGGCGTTTTTCAGACATAAAGGTACTTCTCCTTCAAAAAATTT
>CAZTHR010000051.1:0-9154 GCA_964613265.1 uncultured Lentisphaeraceae bacterium
CAAACGAAAAGCAGAAAGCGATTGGACTCAACATGGCCAAATTCCGTCTCCGTGGGCGGCGGCGCAAGAACCGCACGCCGCGACCCGACCAGATTCCGCTCCGCGCGATGGTGCCAAACCTCATCACGTGCATGGCGGCCTGCGGCGGCATTACCGCCATTGCGCTTTGCGCCACAAACTACGCCAAGACGATCGCCGGCCAACCCGTCACAAACCGCGATTGGGTGCTGGGACTCGTCGCCCTGCTCGTGGCCTGCCTGTGCGATGCGTTCGACGGCCGCATGGCGCGCCTACTGAAATGCAGTTCCAAACTCGGCGCGGAACTCGATTCCCTGGCGGACTTCGTCAACTTCGGCGTCGCCCCGGCAATGTTCATGTACTTCTGGATCCAAAGCGCTCATCCCGAAATGTCGTTGGGCCAAAAGCAAATCCTGCTGGCGTTCGCCCTCTTCTACGCAATGTGCGATGCGTTCCGCCTCGCCCGTTTCAACACCATGCTCGAACAGCCCACGCTGCCGTACTGGAAGCATTTCTTCCTCGGCGTCCCCGCGCCCGGCGGCTGCTGGATGGTCCTCACGCCCATTCTCCTGGCGCTTAACGTCGCCCCCCTCGCGCCGACGTTGCAACATCCCGTCTTCGCAATGTTCATGCTCTTCCTCGTCGGTGCGCTCATGGCCTCGCGCCTCCCCACCATCTCGTTCAAGAGCATCCGCTTCACGCGAAAGTACCTGCTCCCCACGATGACGGGGTTGATCCTGCTCGTGGCGTTCCTGTTCACCCACTTCTGGTTGACCCTCGGCGTCATCGGCGCCGGCTACATCTTCACCGTGCCGATTGTCGGGCTGATCTTCCTCAACGTCCGCAACCGCTATCTGCGCGAACAGGGCGCAACGGCGGCAGACGCCGCTTCTTGAGGAACGCTTCGTGTCCACAACGTCCTGCGCCCTCTGCCCCCACGTTTGTCAAGCCGACCGCGCCCATGGCGCGGTTGGTTTCTGTCAGGCCGGCCTCCTGCCCCGCGTCTTTCGCTGGGGACCCCACTTCGGTGAAGAACCCCCCATCTGCGGGCCGCATGGTTCAGGTGCGGTTTTCTTTTCGCGCTGTACGATGAAGTGCCTTTACTGTCAGAATTCGCCGTGGAGCTGGAACGGCGAAGGACGCGACCTCGCCGTTTCCGAACTGACGGACATCTTTCGCACGCTTGCCGTCAAACACGCCTGTGAAAACTGGAATCTCGTTTCCCCCACGCCCTATCTACCGCAGATCCGCGCGGCCGTCGCGCCGTTGCGCCGCGAAGGCATCCGTCTGCCGTTCGTCTACAATTCAAGCGGCTACGAGCGCGTGACGACGCTCACGGAGTACCGCGACCTCTGCGACATCGCGCTCGTCGATCTTCGCTATGCGTCGGACGCCACGGCGCGGGCCGCATCGGCCGCCCCCGGCTACGTGGCCGCTAGCCGCGCCGCCGTCAAACATCTGTGGAACACGCTCGGCCCGCTCGATTCGGACGCCCCTGGCGCGGCCACGCGCGGCGTAATCGTCCGTCTGCTCGTCCTGCCCGGCCATGCCGACGAAGCCATTGAAAATCTCGCCTGGCTAGCCGCCGAATGTTCGCCGCGCGTGCACATCTCCGTGATGAGCCAGTACGCACCCGCGTTCAAGGCGCAAACGACTCCGCCTTTCAATCGCGTCGTGACGGCGGATGAATACGAATCCGTCACCGAGGCGGCGGCCGATTTCGGATTCGAGAACGGCTGGATCCAGGGTTTCGACAGCCGCGACGCAACGTCCGACCTTGTCGGCGAAAACATGACCTCCGGTGAAGGCACGGTCGGAGATGCCGCCGCCGGCCACATCCGTCACGCGGATTCGTAGGGACGGACGCGCAGACGGACGCCGAGGCGCTCACAAATCGCCTGACAACGTGCCTGCTTCTCGCGCGACGTCACGGGTTCACCCACAACCGTCATCACGACATTCGGCACGTACCGCGCCGCCTGTTCGGCAAACGCCAACAACGCCGGATAGGCAGCCGCGCCGAACTTCGGCCGACAGACCTCCAGATACTCCTGCGGATCGTCCGTGTTGAGACTGATGGACAACGTGTCAACCACCCCCGCGAAACGCGGCGCCGTCGGTTCGCCCGCAATCAAGTCCGCCAGGCCGTTCGTGTTCACGCGCACGGCAACGCCCGGCGCCTTCTCCTTCAAAAACTTCGCCGACGCCAGCAGCACGTCGAGACGTTCCGTCGGTTCGCCGTAGCCGCAGTAGACGACTTCGCGGAATCGCGTATAGTCCCACGCAAGGAGCGATTGCTCGACTTCTTCCAACGTCGGTTCACGCGCCAACCACAACGGCGCAGACCCGAACACGCCCGGCGCATGGTTCCGCAGACAGAACGTGCACGCGCAAGGACAGCGGTTGGTCAAGTTCACATAGACCGCATCTTTGACCTGATAGGTAATCGTCATGTCCCGTTTCATTTCATCAACTCCGAAAGCACTTCCTCGATGGCCAGCCCGTCATGCGGCGGAATACCCAGTTCAACCGTTCGCGCCACGGCCGCCGACACGAACCGTCCGGCACGGCGTACCGATTCCGCGAACGGCACACCGTTCACCACGTCGCCCAACAGCACGGAGGAAAACACGTCGCCCGTCCCACTGCGATCGCCGCCGATTTTCTTTTCTGCATAGACATGAATACGGCTCGTCGCACCCTTTTCATAGACGTAGTTCACCAGATGGCCGCCCCGCACGATGCCGGACACCACAATCCGCGTGGCGCGATCCGCCAACGACGCACACAACGTCTCCAATTCGGCATCGCCGATTTCCGGATCGTACGGCCGATCGGCCAAGACACAGGCCTCCGTCAGATTCGGCGTCAGAATGTCCGCCTCGGCGAGAAAGCGCCGCATGGACTCCGCAAGCGTCCGATCGTAGGTGGCGTAAAGACGACCATAGTCGCCCATGACGGGATCGACAAGGACAACCGTGTCCGGCCGACGGAACGCCGCAAGGAAACGCAGCACGAAATCAATCTGACGCGTCGATCCCAGAAACCCCGTCGCAATGGCGTTGAACCGCAAATCGAGCTTCCGCCATTCGTCGATGTAGGCGTCCATGTGATCCGTGTAGTCCGTCCAAGCGTAGGACGGAAACCCCGTGTGGTTGGTGAAGATGGCCGTCGGCACGGGACAGCATTGGACTTTCATGGCCGACAGAATCGGCAACGTCACGGCAAGCGAACACCGCCCGAAACTCGTGAAGTCGTTGACGACCGCCGCCTTGCGCTGTCTGTTGTGGTCTTCCATGTCACGCCTCTTCAAGGAACATTTTCGCCCGCGCCAGCGTTTCGTCCAACGTGGACACGACGTGAACGGCCACCGCGATCGACTTCTTGAAGAGCGCCCCGTAGTTCTTCGTGGCGATGCGCGGATCGGCCACGACCACGACACCGCGATCCGTCTTCGTCCGCACGAGCCGGCCAAATCCCTGCCGAAACCGGATAATCGCCTCCGGCAACATGTAGTCGCGAAATTGCGAACCGCCCATTTCCTGAATCTTCTCGCATCGGGCCTCGACAATCGGCTCACCCACCTGCGGGAACGGCAGACGCGCCAGCACGACACAGCTCAACGCCGTCCCCGGCACGTCGACCCCTTCCCAAAAACTCTGCGCCCCGAAGAGAACAACAGGTTGCGTCCCTGCGTCTTTGAGCGTCTGCGTCATCGCCTCGCGGGACGCACCATCGCCCTGCACAAGCAGTTGGACGCCCTGCGCCTCGAACGCCGGACGGACACGCTCCGCCACGTCGCGCATCATGTCGTAGGCCGTGAACAGCACAAGCCCGCGGCCGTGCGACGCAGTGAACAGGTCAACTAGAAAAGGCCCCAGCGCATCGATGTAACTCGCCTTCTGCGCCGCCGGATCGGGCAGACACGACGGCGCCAGCACACACGCTTGACGGAAGTAGTTGAACGGTGACGCCGCCACCAACATGGACACACGGTTCTCGTCAATCTGCGCCACGCCGAGTTTCCGTGCCATGTAGTCGAATTTGTCGCCCGTGCGCAACGTGGCCGAACAGAGGACAACCGAATCCTTGGCGTCGTAGAAATAACGTTTCATCTGCGCGGCCACGGAAAGCGGCGCGGCCACAAGACGCACGTACGGCGGCTGTTTCACGGACGGCTTGCCGGGGCATTTTTCGACCCAGTAGACGTGCGACGGTTCCGATCCGGACAGGACGAATTTCGTTTCCTGAATGAACGCCTTGAAATCATTCGCCAATGTCTGGCTCTGCAAGACGAGATCGCCGAAGAGCGGCAGTTCATCCGATGCCGACTGCGTCAACGCATCCGCCAAACGCCCCAGCGTCGTCTGCAACCGCGCCAATGCGTCCTCGAACGTACACGCCGCCCGCCACAGCCGATCCTCATCCCACTCGCCCGGCAGGTAGTCCGCGAACAACCCATTGAGCGCATACTGCCGATGCGGCGAACAACGATAACGCAGGATGCCCTGACGCGGCGCAGGACGGAAGAGACCTTCCACAACGTCGGCAAGGTCGTCGTAGGCCTTCACAACGAGACGAGCCTGCGTCATCGCGGCCGTGAGACAGTCGCGAATCGCGGCGGCCTGGGCCACGTCGCGCAACGCCCCCTTCTGCAACTGGCGTTCGACCAAACCGAGGACGCCGCGCGTCCGCGTTGCGCCACGCCGCGACTTCGACACACGGGACAGGCGGCCCAACAACTGGAGAAGGACGGGACGCGACAATTCGCTGGAAAAGAAATCCGTGGCGATGTCTTCGAGATTGTGCGCCTCGTCGAAAACGAGCCGCCCGTAGGCGGGGAGTAGCCCGGCGTCCGAGGAAATCGCTTCGGCCAGTACGAGCGCGTGGTTCGCCACCACCACATGGGCATGAAGCGCCTTGTCCCGAGCCTTCCGCACGAAACACTTTCCCTGATAGGGACACGTCCGTCCCTGACAGTCCTCGCCCGGACAGAACACGTGCGCCCGCAGCGTTCCCGCGTCCACGGTATCGAGATCGCCATCGGACGTCGTGCGCAGCCAGTCCACAAGGCGCACAAGGTCGACCTTCTCCTGTTCGGTCAACGCGAAATAGCCGTTCTGCATGAAGTCGCCAAGTGCGCGGAGACAGAGGTAGTTCGTGCGCCCTTTCAGGACGGCGGCGCGAAACTTCGGCGCATCCGCACCCAGCACGGTCGCGGCGCGGGGCAGATCGTGGCCGACGAGCTGGCTTTGGAGATTCCGCGTGGCCGTGGAAAGGACGACGGGCGTGTCGTTCATGAAACTCCAGAGGACGGACGGCACGAGATAGGCGAGCGATTTGCCGACACCCGTCCCCGCTTCGACCATCAGATGGCGGCGGTCATTGAACGCGCGCGTCACGGCACGGAGCATATCGATCTGGCCGGGCCGCGGTTCGTACCCCTTCATCCGCCCCAACGTTCCGCCCGGTTCCAGATGGCGGGCCACGGCGGCGACGTCGAGCGGCGAACAATCTTCGTGCGACGGATTGCCGCACTTCGCGCCGCCAGACGGCAACACGGGAATGAACGACGCCCAGTTCGGGTCGTCCATGAACAAAGGGAGATCTTCGTCCGTCGTTTTCACGTCTGCCGTCGCCTCTGCGACGCACGTCACTTTTTCTTGCCCATGCCAAAAAGACGCAGCACGGCGCGGAAGTCGGCCGGCAACGGCGCATGGGCGTGAATCTCCGCACCCTTCTCCGTCGGGTTGGGCAAAACGAGCGACGAAGCGTGGAGCATGTGGCGCGGAACTGTCATCAGACGGGGATCACGTGCGCTTTTGAGACCGAACATCCGGTCGCCGACGATGGGGAAACGGATGCCAGACAAATGGCGGCGGATCTGGTTCGTCCGCCCCGTCTCGATACGAACGCGCAAAAAGGATGCGTCGGGCGACGCGGCCTCGCGCGTGACGTACGAAGCGGCCGGTTGATCGTCGAGCGGATCCCGGATGATTTCGTGCGGATGCGGAAACGTCCCCGCCACGATGGCGTGGTAGATTTTCGCCACGCGGCGCGTCTTGAACACCTCCACGGCGGCCAGATAGGCGGCGTAGTTCTTGGCAAACAGAAGGCAGCCCGTCGTGTCGCGGTCGAGCCGGTGCACGGCCTGCAACGTCGGCTCGTTCTGTTGGACACGAAGAATCGCCTCGACGCTATGCGGATCGTCGTTCGCCAACAGACCGCTCGGCTTGTCCGCCACGAGATAGTCTTTCGTCTCCAACAACACACGGACGTGCGAACGCTCGGCCGGGGCGATTTCATGCCGGACACTGCCCGCCTGACGGCGGGCGGCCTGGACGACGGCCGACGGGATTTCAATCACGTCGCCCGAACGCAGCGTATGATGCGCAATCCAGACACACCGACGGTTCACCCACACGCTCCGCCCGTCGATGACGGCCTTGGCGGCGCGGCGCGAAAGCCCCAACCAGCCGGACAGCACGTCCTGCAACGGCTTGCCCACGTCCGTCCGCATCACAAGACGGCGTTCGACGTTCGAGGCGAACTTCGGCGCACGTGGCCCCGGTGCCGAACGCGACCGACCGAACGGCGCGGCTTTCGCCGGATACGGTCCCCGTTTGTCGTTCGAGGAAGGACGCCGAGGCGCCCCGCGAAAAGAGGAAGGACGATTCATGTTCATACTCGAATGATGGAGCCGACGACGCCGACTGTTTTTTTGCCGTGGATGTCCGGCCCCAGCTGGATTTCAACGTCGCCCGCCGCGCCATCCTCCGCCTCTGCGGTGATACGTGCGGTCGTCTTCGTCCCCGCAAGAGCCTGTTTGAAAAGTTCCGCCGTCTGCGCGTCGTCCATCACCTCGGCAAATGTGCGCTTCAAAGCCGCGTCCTCGTCCGCATAGCCGAAAAGTTCGAGAAACGCCGCGTTGACCCACGTGAACGCCCCATCCGGCGCACAGGCGAAGAGCGCGGCCTGCGAGACCGCGCAGGCGTTCCGTTCCGTGCGAAACGCCGCAAGCTGGCGGCGGCGGCGCTCGGTGTTGCGGATGGTGAACACGAGGTCGCCCGGATCCATCAGGTCAACGAGCGACACGGTCACTTCGGCCGAAAACGTCGTCCCGTCCTTGCGCAGACAGTTCGCGTCCAGCATCATGTGCCGCGCCTGGGCGAGACCCAGACGGATGCGCTGGACGATTTCGGGCGTGACGCCGGGGATGAAACGCCCCACAGGACTGTCCATCACTTCATCCGATTCGTACAGCAGAAATTCACGCGCGCGCGGGTTGATGGTCAGGACGTGTCCGCTGGGATCCGTAATCAGCACGGCATCGTACATCCCCAGCAGCAACTGGCGGAAAAGCGAACGGTGGTCTTTCATCGTCGTGTTCAGCATGGTGCGTCCCCTTTCACTTCGTCCCGTGCGCGGCCAATTGCAGAAGTTCGCGGGCGTGCTGCCCCACAACGGACGTGAGCGCGGAGCCGCCGAGCATCCGCGCAATCTCCTCCACACGCGCCGCCCCTTCCAACGCCCGCACGGTGGAGCGCGTTCGACCGCCGGACACGCTCTTCGACACCATCAGATGGCAGTCGCCGTAGACCGCGCTCTGCGGCAGATGGGTGATGGCGATAACCTGATGGTGTTTCGCCACGGCACGGAGTTTTTCACCGACCGCACGCCCCACCTCGCCACCGATGTTGGAATCGATTTCGTCGAACACCAACACGGGAATCGCATCGTGTTCGGCCAGAACAGCTTTGGCGGCCAGCATCACACGGGCTATTTCACCCGTCGAGGCGATGTCGCGCAACGGCCGCGCCGGCTCGCCGGGATTCGGCGCGAAACGGAACGCCACCACGTCGCACCCCGACGCATCGGGTTCGCGAGCGGCCAACGCCACGCCGAATCCGGCCTTGAGAAAGCCCAGCCCGTGAAGTTCCTTCGTAACGGCCTTCGCCAGTTTGTCCGCCGCCTTTTTGCGGGCGGAGGACAGACGCGCCCCCGCTTCCACCACGGCCGCGCGGGCCACATCGATTTCGCCATCCAAACTCCGCAACCGCTCTTCGCGATGCTCCAAATCGTCAAGCCGCGCCGCCCGCGCGTCACGCAACGCCAAAAGCGCCGCCACGTCGGGCCGGTTGTACTTGCGCTTGAGACGCTGGACGAGCGAGAGGCGGTCGTCCAGTTCCTGCAACGCCTCGGGATCGGCTTCAACACGCGACGCAGCTTCCGCAATCGTCCGCGCCAACTCCTGGACCTGAACCGTCAGACTTTCAATCTGCTCCTGCCAGTCGCCCGCCGCGTCGTGGTACTTGGCCATTTCGCGGACACGACCGCCCGCCGCAATCAACGCGGACGCGGCCGAATCATCCGCGTCCGACAACGCCGCCGCCGCCGCATCCGCACAGACGAGAATGTCCGCCGCATGGGCCGCCGCCGCATGACGGGCCGGCAACTCGGTTTCATCTTCCGGCACGAGGTGCGCGGCGTCAAGTTCGTCCACGGAATAGCGCAGACGCTCCGCCTCCTCGACCACGCCATCCGAATCGCCCTGTAGACGATCACGCTCGGCCTTCAACTGTTCGTAGCGCGTCCACGCCGCCGCATAGGCCGCCCCGTCCACACGCCCGTAGGAATCGAGCAGACGACGTTGGAACGCTTCATCCAAAAGCGACTGGTGGTCGTTCGGGCCGTGGACGTCCACAAGCGATTTGCCCAACGTCCGCAGGGTTTGAACCGTGGCGGGCGCATCGTTCACATGGACACGCCCGCCGCCACCGGCGGAAATCGTACGCCGAACAACCAACGCGCCGTCTTCGCAGGGCGGCAGTCCAACATCGTCCAACAGCCGCGCAACCGCGTCGGCGGTCACGCCCGACGTCAATTGGAACTCCGCCTCGATCCGCGCCTCCTTCGCGCCGTCGCGGACGGCCGACGCATCGGCACGTGCACCCAAAACGAGTTCAAGAGCGCCCATGAGGACGCTCTTGCCCGCACCCGTCTCGCCCGTGATGACGGTCAGCCCTTCGCCGAATGTGGCTTCGGCAGATTCGACGATGGCCAGATTCTTGACTGTCAGCCGTGTTAACAACAGACGTCCTTACTTCTTCGCCTCGGCCGGCTTCGCCGGTTCGGC
>CAZTHR010000051.1:9254-11530 GCA_964613265.1 uncultured Lentisphaeraceae bacterium
GCCGCCGGTTTCGCCGCAGGCGCGACGGTGGCCGATTTCACCGGTTCGGCCTTCTTCGCGTCAGCCGGTTTATCCGCCGGCTTGGCCTCAGCTGGCTTCTTAACTTCAGCGTCTTTCTTCGCCTCGGCCGCTTTCTGGGCGGCGGCCTCGATCGTCGCGGCCGTCGCGGCGGGCAGGAACGCACGTGCGGCGACGCGCGTGGGATCGTACCGTTTGACGGAATCAATCATGCGGTCGATACGAGCCGTCGCGGCATCGTTCGTGGACGCGGCCTTGAGCGCGTCAAGTTCTTTCACCGCGCCCGCCTTGTCGCCCGCCAGCGCCTTGCACCGGCTTGCGCCGAGCTGGGCCGTCAACAGCAGATAGGAATCCTTGTTCGCACCGTCGGCCGCGAAATCGGCAAAGGCCTTCTGGGCTTCCGCGTAGTTCGCCAACCCTTCCAGCGCATAGGCGCGGCCAATGCGCGGCACCGCCGCGAACGGGTCGTCCTTCGCCGTCTTCGCCACGAGCGTGTCGTAGAGGTCGAGCGCGTCCTGATAGCGTTCGGCATCAAAGTAGGATTTCGCAAGACGAAGCCGCAGACTGTCGCCGACCTTGGTGGAACCGTAGTCGGCCACGGCCGCTTCGAGTTCATCGGTCGTGAACGCATTGACGAGTGCCTGATTCGCATGGGCGTTGCGCGTCTGCAGCCAGTTGCGGCCGGCGTAGAATCCACCCACGGCCAACGCCACGACCGCCAGGGTGACGAGCGTCGAACGCCCTTCTTTCACCCACCAGTCCCACACGGGCAGCAATTCGGGCGCCGCTTTCACGAAAGCCGGCACCGGCGCTTCAGTCTTCGCAGTCTTCTTCTGTTCGCTCATTTTTCTCACCTTGTTCTTTGAAAACGTTGCGGGATACCGCATCCCACTGATCAATGGTTTTTCCATCGCGCCCCTCGGCACGGGCCACGATGCGATTGTAGTCGAGCGCGTCGGCAAACCGCGCCCAATCCAGACGCGGCGCAGCCTCCTCGCCACGACGGCCGAAACGCCGCCGCCGTGGGCGCTCCACGAGACTCAGAATGAAAGCACGAGCCTTCTGCGCATCGCCGGGCTTCGACAGGATGCGCCGGGTCGACTGCAACAGGCGTTGCGCGGGCGTCGTGACCGCATGGCGCGGCATGTTCAGCGCACGCGCCATCAGTTCCAACGGCGACGTGGCGGCGGCCGCCTTCTTCGCCGGCCGCGCCTCCGCCGCGCGTGTCATCGCCGTCAGCAACACCGCCGCCCGCACGGCGTTCGAGACATCGCCACCAGCGGCGGCTTTCGCCCGTTCGTGGACGTCCAACGCGGCCAGATACTTCCACGTGGACGATTCCGCACCGCCGTCCGCAGTGATGAACGCGGCCAGTTCCGGCAACAAATCGCCGAGCAGCCCGTAGTCGTACATCATACGGAACGCCTTTTCCGATTCGCCGTAGGGGAAGAGACGGAACACCTCTTCGCAAAGACGCGGCACGGCGGCCGTGGAGATGAAAGCATGGAGCTTGCGAATCGCCTTGTCCGTCTTCGGCTCAATCGTGAAATCCAGCCGCGCGGCAAACTTGATCGCGCGCATCATGCGCACGGGGTCTTCGCGGAAACGGATCATCGGATCGCCAATCGAGCGGATGACCCGCGCATTCAAATCCTCCATGCCGCCCACCCAGTCGATGACCGGGTAGCCGTCGCGCGGATCGCCATCGCCCCGATCGGGACTGTAAAACAGGCCGTTCACCGTGAAGTCGCGGCGGAACGCATCCGTTTCGGGCGTCCCGTACGTGTTGTCCTTGAACGGTCCCTCAGCGGCGTGTTCCTTGATTTCGGCGGCCGTCTGCGAATTCTGGCGGAACGTGGCCGTTTCAATCAGCGTGTCCCCACCCCGCCGCACGAGGGCAAGCGGGAAACGCCGCCCGACGAGGATACAACGGTAGCCGCACCGCCCCAGGCGCTGACGGATGACCTTCTGAACCTGCGCTGGCGTAGCACTCGTTCCAACGTCAAAATCCTTCGGACTCCGCTTCAGCAGCAAATCACGTACGCCGCCGCCAACGAGGTAGGCCGTATAACCCGCCTCCGTCAGGGCGTTGATAACGTCAAGGGCGGCCCGATCAATGTTCTCACGGGAAATGCAATGCATCGCCCGCGTGTAGACCACGGCCTTGCGTTTTTTCTTTCGTCTTGAAAGGAATCCAAACATGAATTTTGGATAGTATGCCAAAAATACGGCGTTCGGTCAATAGGGATAAACGATGT
>CAZTHR010000052.1:0-11248 GCA_964613265.1 uncultured Lentisphaeraceae bacterium
CCGCCGAAACGGGGCGTTTTGTGGTATAATACGCATTTCGCTTTCAGAAAGAGTGTTTGAGCGCATGAGTGACGAAAAGAAACAGACGACTGTCGGGGTTGTCGAACCCCGAACGACAACCCTGAAATTGCCCGCCGGCGGGTTCAAATTGGAAGAGGGCGGCGTACTCCCCGAAATCACCGTGGCATGGGAATCGTGTGGCCTCGAACGCCCCGAAAACGACAATGTGGTCTTCATCTGCCACGCCCTCACGGGCGACGCGCACGTGGCAGGCCGCTACGCGCACGAAACGGAATCGTCAGGCTGGTGGGACGGCATCGTCGGTCCCGGCAAGGCGATCGACACGAACCGCTACCGCGTCATCTGCGCAAACGTCCTCGGTGGCTGCAAGGGCACGACCGGCCCGTCAAGCCTCGACCCCGCGACGGGAAAGCCCTACGGCAGCACGTTCCCCCGTTTCACGCTGGGCGACACGGTGGAAGTCTACCGTCTTCTCCTCCACCAGCTCGGCGTCACGCATCTGGCCGCGCTCGTGGGCGGCAGTTTCGGCGGTGTCCAGGTCGTCGAGTGGGTCACGGCCCACCCGGACGAAGTGGACCGCGCCGTGATGATCGCCGCCGGCGTCGCCTTGAACGCGCAGGCCCTCGCGTTCGACATCGTGGGCCGCGCCGCGATTACGTTCGATCCCAATTGGAACGGCGGCGACTACTACGGCACGAAAGGGCCGCTCGTCGGCCTCGCCTCCGCCCGCCAGATGGCGCACATCACCTATCTCTCGCTCGACCTCCTAAACCGCCGTTTCGGCCGCAAGCTCCAGGACAACTGGATTCAGCAGGGACAGGATTTCATCAACAAACGCGCCGCCTGGTTCGGCACGACGTTCGCCATTGAAAGCTACCTTGAGTACCAGGCGAAGAAATTTCTCTCCCGCTTCGACGCCAACAGCTACCTCCACATCACGCGCGCGCTCGACCTCTATGACGCGACGGTGAAGTATGGCTCGATGGACGAAGTCTGCCGCCGTATTCAGGCCAAACTTCTCCTCATTTCCATTTCCGGCGACTGGCTTTTCTCGGCGGAGCAGAGCCGCGTGATCGCGACAGGCCTGCTCAAGGCCGGCAAGTCCGTGTCCTACTCGCATCTCGACATCAAGGTGGGCCACGACGGCTTCCTCACACACACGAAGGAACTCGGCCGCGTCCTGTCCGGCTTCTTCCGCGATCCGGTCACGCCGGCGCTCACCCCCGAAAAGGAACGCAAGTTCGCGCCCATCGCGTCCATGGTGCCCGCAGGTGCGCACGTTCTCGACATCGGCTGCGGCAACGGCGCGTTGATGGGGCTTCTGCACAAAGAAAAGCACACCGTCGGCACGGGCGTCGAAATCGACTTCGATAAAATCTGCACGTGCGTCGCCGCCGGCGAATCCGTCCTGTTTGAGGACGCCGACGAAGGTCTCACCCTTCTGCCCGACCGCGTCTGGCGTTTCGCCATCCTGTCCGAAACCCTGCAGTCCGTCAAAAAGCCGCGTGAACTGCTGGCGAAAATCCTTGAGAAGGCGGACGAGGCTGTCGTCACGTTCCCGAATTTCGCCGCCTGGTCGATTCGCCTTCATCTGCTCCTGACGGGTCGTATGCCCGTCGAACGCGAACTGCCGTTCGAGTGGTACGACACGCCGAACACGCACTTCTTCACACTCGCGGACTTCCGTGCGCTCTGCCAGAAAGACGGTATCGAAATCAAGGAAGTCGTCGCCGAGTCCAACAATTTTCTCGGCCGTCTGTTCATCGCCTGCGGATTCCCGAACCTCGGCGCCTCGCGCCTCGTCGTTCGCATCGCCCGCGCGTCGAAATCGTCCACATGAACACGCCCCTCCGTCTCCTCGTCCCTGCGCTTCTGGCCGCCGTGCGTTGTTTCGGCGCCCCGTCCGTTCCCGACATGCCCGAAGCACTCCGAGCCGACGCGGCGGCCGTCGTTGCCGCTGCCGCAAATGTCACCACCGCGCGTTTCCCGGACGCCCACGCGGTGATCGTAGACGACCGGTTGCACACGGTCTACGAGGCCGACGGCGCGGACGTCGTCTGGGACGACGAGTGGGTCAAGGTGCTGACGGAAAAAGGCCGACGTGCCCACGCCACCGTCTCGCTCGACTTCAACGCGCGTTATGGCGACGCGGGGATTTTCTGCGTGGAAATCGTTGGCACGAACGGACAGATCCGCGCCGTCGACTTCCAAAAATCGCTCAAGATTGCAACCGACAATTCGTCCATGGCCGCGAACATCGTCGACCCCATGGACAAGACGCTCCGTTGCGCCGTCCCCGGCCTGGCCGTGGGCGAGATCCGCCATGTCCGCTTCTACCGCCGCAACGTAAAACCGCGCATGAAAAATGCCTGGGCCGACGTCGCGGCCCTGGAATACCGGCAGCCAATCGTCTCGACCGTCGTCTCTGTCGATTCCCCGACGAACCGTCCACTCGTCCACGCTGTCGTGCGCCATCCCTTCGCGCAGACGTGCGTCCGCGCCCCCGACGAAACACGGCCCGATGGGCGAACGCGCCTGAAATGGACGATTCGCGACGTGCCGCAGATGTTCGACGAACCGAATATGCCGCCGGTGCTTTCCTGCGTCCAGACCCTCCATCTTTCCACCGTCCGCGACTGGAAGGACGTCTCGCGCTGGTACTGGTCGATCTGCACGAACCATCTCGCGAAGACGACGCCCGCGATGACGAATGAAGTCACGAAATTGACGAAAGGCTGCGCAACGCCACGCGACCGAATCCGCGCCCTGTTCAAATTCGTCGCGCAGGACGTCCGCTACATGGGGCTGACGCTGGAGGACGATGCGCCCGGCTACGAACCGCACGATGTGAACGTGACGTTCGCCAACCGCTACGGTGTCTGTCGCGACAAGGCCGCCCTGCTCGTCGCCCTTCTGCGTATTGCCGGGTTCGACGCCTATCCCGTCCTCATCCACACGGGCGCAAAGCGGGATTCCGACATTCCCAACCCGTTCTTCAACCACGCCGTCGTGGCCGTGGCGGACACAAATGCCCCCTGCGGCTACGCCTTGATGGATCCGACGGACGAATCGTCAAAAGACGTTCTGCCCGACTATCTGTGCAACAAGTCGTTTCTCGTCGCGCATCCGGCCGGCGAAACGCTGCGCACATCGCCCGTCACGGACGTCCGTGAAAATCTCCTCAAGGTGGATTCCACCGGCACGTTCTCGCCCGACGGATCGCTGCTGCTTGAAACACGTTTTGCGTTCGACGGCATCAACGACACGCTCGTCCGCGACGAACTGCTTTCGCGCCGCCCCTCGAAACGCCGCCTCTACATCGCCAACATTTGGAAAGACACCCTGCCGGCGGCGGAATTGCTTTCGTGTGAAATCGAGCCGAAAGACCTTCGCCAAGTCGAACAACCGTTCCGCGTGAAGACGGTCGTGCGGATTCCCGACGCCATCCTGCGCGGCAAAACGCGCGATGCGATTCCGTTGCCGTTTGTGACGCGCGGGTTCAACGTCGCCCAAATCATGTTGCAGGAAAACACGGCACTGGAAAAACGCCGTTTCCCGCTCGTTCTGCCAATGACGGCCGGCGCGGAGGAGACGTTGCGCCTGACGTTGGGCGACGGGGTGGGCAAGCCCGTCCACCTGCCAGAACACGACGCATTCGCCACAAACGGCTATGCGTTCGCGTTAAACGCCGTCTGCACGTCCGGCGTCCTGACGGCCACGCGCCGTCTGGAGGTCAACGCGCTGGAGTTCGACGTGCCAACTTATCAGGCGTTGCGCGACCTCTGCAAGGAAGCCGAGACGGCCGACCGCGACCAGCCGCAGTTCGCCGCACGTGACCGGGAGGACGATGCGTCGTTCAATGTTCTCCGTTCTGAGACGATCGTGCATTTCACGTCCCCGCGCACGTGGGTGGAGACGAACATCGTCGAAAAGAAAATCATCGGACGCAACGGACTGAAACGCGCCTCGGAGTTGAAAATCCCCTACGCGCCGTCCACACGTACGGTCGAACTCGCGTCCGCAACCGTCTCGAACCGCAACGGCCGCGTGGCATCCGTCACGCCGAAAGAAATCAACGTCATGGATTGCGGCTGGGCGGCATCCGCACCGCGCTACCCCGCATCGAAAATCCTCGTCGCCAATCTCCCTGCCGTGGAAATCGGCAGCGTCCTGCGCACGGTCGTCGTGAAAACCGTCACGAACGCGCCGACGGCCTTCACGTGCCACGGATATGCGGGGAGCATCGAACCGTACGGATTCGAGCGTTTCGAGTTCCACGTGCCGGACGGCATGACCTTCGCGTGGCGCGAAAAGGGTCTGACGCATACGGAGACGAACGGCGTCTATTGCTGGTCGTGGTCGAACCCGGAACGCATCCCGAACGAACCGTCCCAACCGCCCTACGCGAAATGGCGGCCGACGTTTTCCGTTTCAGCGGCGGACTGGCAGACGCAGCACGGTGAACTCGTGGCGGCACTTGCGCGGGCACGGGCGCGGGGGGCGGACGCGGCGCGGCGCAGGGGCGCCGAGCTGACGAAAGCCTGCACCACGCCGCAGGAACGTATCACCGCCATCCGAACGTTCATGGCCACGCACCTGCGCACGACGGGGCCGGGACTGTTCGAACTGCCGTTCGACCGCGCGTTTTCAACGCCCGACCAGGCGTTGGCGGATGCGTCCGCCTCCCGTGCCGACACGCGCAACCTCCTGTTCGCCCTTCTGGAGGGCGCGGGTTTCACCTGCACGTTCGTCCTTGCCGCCGACGGCGACTTGACCGCCGAAAAGACGTGTCGGCGCGTCCCGTTTCCGTCCACGTTCGACTCGCTCGTCATCCGCGCGGTCTGGACGGACGGCTGGGTGCCCTTCCTGCGCGACAAAACCGTCTTCTGGATCGCCGGCGAGAATGAGTACACGCCGGCGGAGGCAAGCGCCTGGCTGGGCGATTCGTTCTACGATCCTGACGCCGATGTTTTCGGCACGATCGGCGAAGGCGTGGACGACACCTGGCGAACGCGCAAGGAAAGCACGTGGCGGATGTCGGTGCGCGAAAACGGCGCGGTCGATTTCGACATCGCCATCCGCAGATGGGGGGCGGGCGTCGGCGCGTTCCGCAAGACCCACGTGGAGATGTTGCCGGAGATGCGCAGCCGTCTCCACCAGCAACTGCTGGGCATGGTGTCCCAGAACGCCACCGCCACGTCCGACTTCACCACCGACACGGAATCCTATCCGTCGCTCATCGCCTTCTCCGCCTATACAGACCGCTACGCGCAGATTGCCGACGGGACGCTAACGCTTGACTTCGAGCAGTTAATGAGTGAGGCGTTTCCCGTCAACGACGCGCCGCGCACGTCGCCCATTGCGCTTTCCAAAAAGAGTCCGCAGAAAATCATCTGTGAAATCACCCTCCCACGCGGCTGGACGGAAATCGAGCGCCTGCCAGATGCGTTCACCCTGCGCAACCCGAAGGACGACAAGGACGTCTGGATCGCGCGTGACGTCGCGTCGCGCCGTGAAAACGACCACCTCATCGTCACCGTCACGCATACGAGCCAACGCGCCCGCGCGACGATTCTTTCCGCCGATTACGCCGCCTTGTTGCGCGAATGGAACCGCCGTCTCGCCGCGCCTGCCGCGCGGACGATTGTCGTACGCAAAGCCCCATGAGAATCTTCCCCGCACTTGTTTTCGGATGCCTTTCGCTGGCTCTCTCCGTCGTCGCGCACGCGGCGACGGACGTCACGTTCCTGATGTGCTACCGCCCGGATCATCCCGAAGACCCGCCGACGAAGCAGCTCCTCACGTTCACCGCCGCGCATCCGGACATCCGCCCGCTCCAATGGGGCGGCCTCACCCTGCCGGGCGCGGGCGGACGCGCCACGTTCATGCTCGCCCTCGCGGGCGGCACGGCGCCAGACGTCTACAAGGCGTGGTTCCATATCCTCCGCCACGACATCGACGAAGGCTTCTGCCACCCGTTGAACGAATGGCTGGGCGAGGACGCCGACGGCGACGGCGTGTTGTCCGACGCCGAGGCGAAATGGCCCGGCTGGAAGAACGTGCCGCCGCGCTGGCGCGACGTGGCGACGAAGGACGGCAAGGTCTACGCCGTCCCCACGCCCGGCTTCGCCTACTACGGCATTCTCTACCGTAAAGATCTCGTGGCGGCGGCCGGCCTTGACCCCGAAAATCCGCCGCGCACATGGACTGACTTCGCGACGTGGTGCGAGAAATTGACGTTCCCCGACAAGACGATTCCCGGCGCGACCGTCGCGCGCGGCCAACGTGCGTTCGGCATCGAAAACCGCCCGTGGGGTTTCCTCCCCTGGGTCGGCGCGGCGGGCGGCGACGTCGTGCGCACCAACGCCGTCGGTGCGTGGGAGGCGTGTTTCGACAGTCCGGCGTGCCTTCGCGCCGCCGCGTTCCTGAAAGACCTGATCGGGCGCGGCGTCGTCCGTGCCCTGCCGCAACTCTCGCTCTCAAACGAAGTGGCCGACATGTTCGTGCAGGGGGAGATCGTGAGCGTGTTCGGCGGCGAGGATCTCGTCGTCTACCTGACGGAGAACCTGAACTTCCCAGCGGAGCAAATTGGGCTCATGCCCTTCCCGGCGGCCGACGAAACGTGCCGTCCCGTCCTACAGGCGCACAAGCATTTCTACGCGCTGACGGAGGGCGTGGCTCGGCGGCCGAAAGCGGAACGCGACGCCGTGTGGGCCTGTGTGAACGAACTCGCCTCGCAAGACGTCTACGACGAAACCGTCCGCAAGAACGTGGCGGAGGGACGCGCCCGATGGTGTCTGCCGGCCGATCTGGAGCGTCTCGGGTTCACAGAACATCTCGCGGAAGTCCCGCCCGGCATCCGACGGATGTACGACGACCTCGCGGCGGGCCGCATCCTCGCCGTCACGGAACCCGCCGTCGGCTTCTGGCAGGCGGCGAGCGATCTCGTGAGCCGCCGTTTCCTCGGCATTCTGCTGAGCGACGCCGGGCGCGACTTCGATTTTGCGGCGGCGCTGCGGTCGATCCGCGAAGACGCCAATCGCGGGTTGATGTTCGACGCCGATCATCGGAAAATCGAGGCACGGCGTCCGCTCGCCCGCGTGATTCTCGGCATCGTCCTCGTCTGTGCGCTCGTGTGCGCCGGCCTCGTCTGGAAGAACCGTCGGGCGCGGACGGCGGGGACGGTGGACGCGGTTGGTTCGTGCGGAACTGAAAAGACATTCCGCTGGGCGCCGTGGCTGTTTCTGCTGCCGGCGATTCTCTCCATCGCGCTGTGGAGCTACTGGCCGCTCATTCGTGGCGCCGTGATGGCGTTTCAAGACTACCGCATCGTCGGCGCGGGCGCGTGGGCGGGACTGGACAACTTCATCCGCGTGGCGTCCGACCCCAACTTCTGGAAAGCGTGGGGGCGCACGTTTGAATACGTGGGCCTCACGCTCGGTCTGGGATTTGTGACGCCCGTCGTCCTCGCCCTGCTCCTCAGCGAGATTCCACGCGGCAAGGTTTTCTTCCGCACGCTCTACTTCCTCCCGCATCTGACGAGTGCGCTCGTGGTGACGTTGTTATGGAAACTCATGTTCGATCCGACGGAGAACGGCATGTTGAACCAACTGCTGGCGTTCTTCGGCATCGCCCGCCACGCCTGGTTGCAGGATCCGGCGTGGGCGATGACGTGCTGCATCCTGCCGGGCGTCTGGGCGGGCGCGGGCATGGCTTCGCTCATCTACATCGCCGCGCTGGGGAGTCTGCCGCCCGACTACTATGAGGCCGCCGCAATCGACGGCGCGGGGATTTTCGCGCGCTTCCGCCACATCACCCTGCCGCAACTGGCTCCGCTCATGGTTATCAACTTCGTCGGCGCGTTCATCGCGGCGTTTCAAGGCATGGGGTCGATCTTCCTGCTGACGTTCGGCGGGCCGGGCGACGCAACGAACGTCCTCTCGCTGACGATCTGGAAGGAGGCCTACAACAACCTCCGCTTCTCCACGGCCACCACGATGGCATGGTTCCTCGGCGTGGCGCTCATCGGCTTCACCTATTTACAGATCCGATTCCTGCGGCGTGTGGAATTTCGTCAGGCCGCCGCGAACTGAAACGACATGAAAAAACTCGTTCGACTTTTCTGGGAGCTCTTCAAAATCTCGCTCTTCGTCGTGGGAGGCGGCTACGCCATCATCGTCGTGGCCGACCAGGTGTTCGGCAAGAAACTGAAATGGCTCCGCGAGGGCGAACTCCTCGAACACCTGCCGATTTTCCAAATGGTGCCCGGTCTGATCGCGGGCAACACCGCCATCTACGTCGGCCTCAAAATGGCGGGGCGGCTCGGCGCGGCCGTCGCGCTCGTGGCCGTCGCACTGCCGTCGTTCGCAATCTTCCTCGGCGTGACGTGCGGCTACAACTTCCTGCCCATGGGAAACGTCTGGCTGGACGCCGCCTTCTTGGGGCTGCGCAGTGCACTAACGGGCCTCATCGCCGCGACGCTCGTCAAAGGCTGGCGGAAAAGCGTGTCGGGCATCTACGGTTACGTGTCCCTGTGCGTGGCGGGCGTGCTTCTCATCGGATGCCATGTGAACACGGTAGCCGTGCTGCTGCTGGGCATGGGCGCCGGCATCGTCTGGAAACTGTGCGGCGGCGCGACGCCCGCCGTCGATGCCGCGTCCGCCGGTCTCACGTTGCCGGCGACCTCCTTGAAAAAACGGCTTGTGGCGACCGGCGTCGCGCTGCTCGGTTTCGCGGGCGTCGCCGTGTTCGCGCACGATATTCTGTTTACGTTCCTGAAGTTCGGCTGTCTCGGATTCGGCGGCGGCTACGTCCTCGTGCCGCTCTACATCGAGACGTTCGTCGGCCCTGCGGCCCCGCTCCTTCAACTGTCCATGGCCGACTTCTCCAACCTGATGGCCCTGACTCAGACAACGCCCGGTCCTGTGAGCATCAACGCCGCCACGTTCTTCGGCTACCATTTGGGCGGGTTGCCGGGAGCGGCCATCGCCACGACCGCCCTGTTGCTCCCATCCTACTTTCTTCTGACGGCGGTTCTCACGGGTATCGAAAAGTGGAAGACGAATCCCGTCGTGCAGGGTCTGCTCTGGGGCGTCAAACCCGTGACGACCACGCTCATCCTCTCCGCCGGCCTCGCGTTCGTCGAAATGTCCGTCTGGAACACGCCGGCGGGCGGCGTCCGCACATTCCACCCCTTCGCGCTCGTCCTCGCCCTCGGCGCGGCCGCGCTCATTCTGAAAAGCCGTCTGTCGGTCATGTCCATCATCTTCCTCTGTGGGGCGTTGGGCGGCCTCGTCTTTCCATTCGGCGGGTGATGCCATGGACGCACGGACGCTTCCCATCGGTTTCTTCGACAGCGGCGTGGGCGGACTTTGTGTTCGCGACGCCGTGCGGGCGCTGTTGCCGCACGAAGATACGGTCTACTACGCCGACTCGGCCCACTGCCCCTACGGCAACCGCCCGGCGGCGGAAATCTGCGCCCGCGCCCGCGCGTTAACGTGCCGTCTTCTCGCCACGCCCTGTAAAATGGTCGTCGTGGCCTGCAACACGGCGACCGCCGCCGCCATCGACGCCTTGCGCATGGAGTGGCCTGACATCCCCTTCATCGGCATGGAACCCGCCGTCAAGCCCGCCGCGTTGAACTCGAAAAGCGGCGTCGTGGGCGTTTTGGCGACGGAGGGGACATTCCACGGCCGCCTTTACCGCGAAACGAGCGCACGGTTCGCGCAGGGCGTGACGGTGCTCGCGTGCGTGGCGGACGAATTCGTCCGTCTCGTGGAGGCGGGGGAAACGGACGGCACCCGCGCCGAATGCATCGTCCGCGCAAAAGTCGAGCCGCTCCTCGCGGCGGGCGCCGACCATCTTGTCCTCGGCTGCACCCACTTCCCGCATTTGACGCGCCTGATCGAACGGGTCGCCGCCGGACGGGCGGTCATCGTCGACCCCGCGCCTGCCGTCGCCGCGCAGGTGAAGCGCGTCCTCGCCGCCCGCAATCTGCTGAGCGACGCCGGCGGCGCGAACCATGCGTTCATCCGCACATCCCGCCCCGCGTGACATCCACCGGACGGCTCACCCGTTCACCGTGCGATACACGTCCAACGTCTCGGCACACATCCGCGCCACGGAGAAGTTCGTACGAACGGACTGAAGCGCGGCGGCGCGGATTTCGTTCTTGCGCGCGTCGGAGAGGTCGAGCATTTCGTCCAATTTCGCGGCCAGTGCGGCGGCATCGCCCGGCGGCACGAGAAAACCCGTCCGTCCGTCTTGAATCGTCTCGCACGCGCCGCCGTGGGCCGTGCCGACGACGAGAACGCCCATCGCCTGAGCTTCGGGAATCGTGCGGCCGAACGCCTCGGGCTGTGCCGACGAGGCGTTGATCACAATGTCGCTCAGGGCATAGACCTTCTGCATTTCGCGCGTGTGGTCACGGAAAACGACTTCCGTCTCGTTGGGCAGTTTGGAGGCGATTTCGCGCAGACGATCCGAATAGTCGGTCCGCCCTTGATCCGAACCGATGAAGAGGACGCCGAGGCGCTTGTGGCGCATCTGCGCAAGCGCGGCGAGAAAGACTTCCTGCCCCTTCCAGTACGTCAGACGACCCGGCAACGTGAGAATCGGGATGTCGGGCGAAAAATGGTAGTGGTCGACTTTTTTGGCGTGCGCCTCTTCGGGCGTCACGGCATCGGGCCGAAAGAAATCCGTATCCGCTCCGCGATGGATGCGGACGAGACGGGCAGGATCGGCGTGATAGGTGTCGAGGACGTGCTGACGCACGTAGTCGGACACGCAGATCGTCAACTGCCCTTTCAGCATAATGCGGTTGTAAGGGATTTTGAGCACACGCGGCTGCGTCCCATAGACGCCGTGGAACGTGGCGATCCATGGGACGCCACACGCTTTCGCCGCCCAATACGTCGACCAGGCAGGCGCCCGCGACCGGACGTGCAGGAGCGTGAACCCCTCGCGCCGAACCAGTTGCGCCAAACGCCCCGCATTGGCACGAATCGTCAACGGATTCTTGCTCTTCAACGGCAAGTCGAAATGGGGGACGCCCAGCGCGCGCAACCCCTCGACCATCGGGCCGCCCTGTGAGGCGACGGCATTGGGAATGCCGGCCGCAACAAGGGCGCGGGCAATTTCAATCGTCCCGCGTTCGACACCGCCCATCTGAAGGGACGGCAGAATCTGCAAAATCTTCATGCGTTCATTATAGCACACCCGCCGAACC
>CAZTHR010000053.1:0-11220 GCA_964613265.1 uncultured Lentisphaeraceae bacterium
AAAACGAAGGGTAAGGTACAGAGTTTATCTTATGAAGAAATTGATTCTAGCGGCCGTTTTCGCGTGCGGTCTGATTGCTGTTGTCGAAGCGGCTCCGTCGGATGTCGTCACGCAGGCGGATCTGAAAGCGTTGATCCAGCGTATCAACAACTTGGAGGCCGAAAACAAGGCCCAGGCTAAACGTATCGCCGAGCTTGAAGGACGTGCGGCCGTCGTCGCCGTGGCGGCACAGCCGGCTGTGGCCGGTTCAACGAACGCGCCGGCGCTGTCCGTCCTGGCGCGGGCCACGGAAGAGGGTACTGAGGTCAGCGAATCAGGGCGGATCTACACGACCGCCAACGGGCATCAGTACTATTTGGCGGACAAGATGGCGGGGATTTTCGAGCCGCTCAGCGAGTCCGGCCTCAAGATTACGCCGTACGGCCATATCGCATTCGAGGCCGTGCATAACACGCGCTCGACGGAAGTGGACGTCTACACGGACTACGTGCGGCCGAAGCACGATTCGCGGCGCGGCCACACGTCCACGCTGTCCGTTCAGGATTCGATTCTCGGCATCATGATGGAAGCGCCTGAACTGTACAACGGCTGGAAATTCCGCGGCAAGGCGGAATTCGACCTCGCGGGCGGCCATGCGAACGATTATGCGTTCCATTGGCGTCACCTCTATGTCGAGGCCGAGCACGAGGCATCGGGCTGGACGTTCCTCGGCGGCCAGACGTGGCACGTCTGGAAGATGATCGCGCCGAGCGAAATCGACGGCGCCTGGCTGGAGAACACGGGCTACCCGTACCGCCGCAGCCCGCAGTTCCGCGCCACGAAGGTGTTTAACTTCGATGACGACAATTCGCTCGAACTCCGCGCGGGCATCGTGAAGAACGGTCCCGGCATGGGGCACGACCGCGATGGCGACGGCAACCAGGACAATTCCGCGTCCGGCTGGGCGCTGCTCGAAGGCGCGGCCCTCTTCCAGCGCACGGCGTTCTGGGAAGATCCGGATGCCGCAAACAACCGCTGGATGATCGGTCTCGCGGGTATGTATGGGCGCGACAAGAGCCACCGCTACTGGGATGACGACGATGGCCGTCACTTCGGCAAGTCGGACGAATACGAGTCCAAGATGGTTATGATGGCTGGCTCGTTGCCGTTGACGACGGCCATCGGCAAGTTCACGCTCTGCGGACAGATCTTCGCGGGTGACAATCTGGGCGACATCCAGGCCGGCGTCGGCCAGCGCGTGGCGTTCAAGGATCCGATGCGCAAGGGTCGCGAAGTCGGCACGATTGGCGGATTGGTGGACTTGAACTACCAGGTCAACGAAACGTGGTCGTTCGCGGCCGGCTATGGTGTCGACGATCCGACCGATTCGGAGGCGGAGCACGCGAACGGCATCTGCAACAACGACCGTCTTTATGCGGACGTTTTCTACCGTGTGAACAGGAATCTCCACTTTGGCTTCGAGTACGCGCATCTGCGCACGAAGTACAATCTGGTGGACGATCCGGGCACGGCGAACGACGATCGCTTCCAGTTCACGATGTACTACGATTTCTAATCGCATCGTGACGTTGGCATCACATTGAATCATGGACTGCTGGAAGATCCGTACACGCGGGTCTTCCGGTTGTTCATTTATCACGCACACAAAAAAGAAGAAGGAGTAGGGAGAGATGGAAAAGGGGAAGCGGGCAAGCTGGTCATCCCAGATTGCATTCATTCTCGCGGCGTCGGCGTCGGCGATTGGTTTGGGGAATCTTTGGCGGTTTCCCTATTTGGCGGCCCAGTATGGTGGCGGCACGTTCATCGCCATCTATCTGGCGCTCGTCGTGACGCTCGGTTTCGCGCTGCTCGTCACGGAAATCTCCATCGGCCGCATGACGCGCCAAAGTCAGTTGACGGCCTATTCACGGCTCAAACCGGGCTGGAAGGGCATTGGCTACATCGCCACGTTCGTGCCGGCGTTCATTCTGCCCTACTACTGCGTGATTGGCGGGTGGGTACTCAAGTATCTCGTCACCTACGCGCACATGGCCGTGACGGGTTCGGCGCCCATGGGCGAGGCGGCGGTCGATTCCGGCGCGTTCTTCAGCGGGTTCATCTCGCATCCCACGGCACCGCTTATCTACGGAATCGTCTTTGCCCTGCTGTGTTCCGTGATCATTCTGCTGGGCGTCAAAAACGGGATCGAGCGGTCTAACCTCGTGATGATGCCGCTCCTCTTCATCATGGCCGTGGCGATTTCGGTCTATGTGCTGTTCTTGCCGGGTTCGGGCGAAGGACTCAAGTACTACCTGATTCCGAACATGGACTGCTTGACGACGGCAGACGGGCAGTTCTCGCTGGCGTTGCTGGCGAAGACGATTCTCGGCGCCATGGGTCAGATGTTCTTCTCGTTGTCGATTGCCATGGGCATCATGGTGACGTACGGCAGCTATATGAAACGCGAGGATTCCATTGAGAAGTCCGTACGCCGCATCGAAATCTGCGACACGTTCGTGGCCGTCATCGCCGGCATGATGATTATTCCGATTGTCTACATGTTCGCGGTGAAGACGGGCGTTCCCGTCAAAGAGGCGATGAACGCGGGGCCGGGATTGATGTTCATCACCCTGCCGAAGGTGTTCGCAATGCCCATGTTGGGCGGCGTCGGCAACTGGTTGGGGTTGACGTTCTTCATCCTCGTCGTGTTCGCGGCGGCCACGTCCTGCATTTCGGTCTTCGAGGCGTGTGTGGCGGCATTGTGCGACGTGTTGCATTTCAACCGCACGAAATCCACGTTGGTTGTCACGGTGTTCGCGCTCGTGGTGTCGGTGTTGCCTGCGCTCGGTTACGGCGTGTGGGCGAACGTAAAGGTCTTCGGGATGCAGTTCCTTGACTTCTTCGACTTCACCACGAACTCCGTGTTGATGCCGATCGTCGCGTTGGGTACATGCATCTTCGTCGGCTGGGTCATCAAGCCGAAGACGATCATCGACGAATGCGAGCAAAACGGCCGGCCGTTCAAGGCGAAGCGGATGTACGTGCTCGTCATCAAATACGTGGCGCCGATTCTCGTCATTGGCGTGCTTGTGTCGGAAATCTGCCGGGCGCTCAACCTCTTCGGCTGGAAGATCTGACGCAACCGCGCGTTCTCTTGTTTTCATATCTAAATCGAAAGGTCAACACACATGGGCTACATTCTTGCAGCGTTTATTGGTTATCTCATCTTGATGCTGGGTATTGGCATCGTCTGCTCCGGCAAAATGGAATCGTTGTCGGACTACTATTTGGGCGGACGCAAACTCAACAAATGGGTCGTCGCAATGAGCGCCCAGGCGTCCGATATGTCCGGCTGGTTGCTGATGGGGCTGCCGGGCGCCGTGTTCCTCTCCGGCTTCGGTGACGATGCCTGGATCGGCGTGGGACTCGCGTTGGGCACGTACCTGAACTGGCTGATTGTGGCGAAGCGTCTGCGCATCATGTCGCATCGGCTCGACGCCATCACGATTCCCGATTTCATCTCCTACCGGTTTGGCGAGAAGAAAGGCGTTGCGCGTATGATCGCCGCGCTCGTGATTCTCGTCTTCTTCACGTTCTATACGGCGTCTGGCTTCGTGGCGGCGGGCAAGCTCTTCTCAAGCGTGTTCGGCATCGACTACGTTTGGGCGCTCTGGCTGGGCGCGTTCGCCGTCGTGTCCTATACGTTCCTCGGCGGCTTCCTCGCCGTATCCTGGACGGACTTCGTACAGGGCATGTTGATGGTGCTGGCTATCGTTGTCATTCCTGCGGCAATCATCCACAAGGCGGGCGGCGTCTCGGAGGCGTTCGCAATGGCCAAGGCGACGGCGACGTCCGCGCAGGGCGTGACGACGATTGGTTTCATCTCCGCGATGGCCTGGGGTCTGGGTTATTTCGGGATGCCGCACATCCTCGTGCGTTTCATGTCGATCGACGACGCAAATGAAATCAAGAACTCGCGCCGGATCGCGACCATCTGGGTCGTGATCGCGCTCACGGCTTCCGTTGTCGGCGTCGGCATCCTCGGCCATGCGTTCGTGCAGGAGTATGGCATCGATCCGAAGGCGCCGGGTTTCGACGCCGAACGTCTGTTCATCCTGATGATCATGAAGATTTTTGATGGCAGCCCGATTGCGCTTTTGACGGCAGGCGTCCTCCTCTCGGCCATCATGGCGGCGATCATGTCGACGGCCGATTCGCAGTTGCTCGTCTCCGCCTCGGCGTTCACGAACGACATGTACAAGAATGTCTTCAAGAAAGAGGCGTCGGAGAAGGAACTCGTCTTCGTTTCGCGTCTCGCCGTGACGGCGGTCGCGGTCGTGGCCATTATCATGGCCTCGGATACATCCAGCTCCTTCTTCAAGGTCGTCATGAAGATGGTGTCCTTCGCGTGGGGCGGTTTTGCCGCGTGTTTCGGTCCGGTGATTCTCGCGGCGCTCTTCTGGAAACGGGCGACTCTCGCAGGCGTGATCGCCGCGATGGCGACGGGCGCCGTCACGTGCTTTGTTTGGAAGTTCGTCCTGTCCAACTATGCGTCCTCCTGCGCGATTTTCGGCCTCTACGAACTCGTACCGGGATTCGTCCTTGCGACGCTCGCGCTCGTCGTCGTCTCCCTGTTCACGAAACCGCCGTCTGCCGACGTTCTCGCCACCGCGGACTGCTGATCTGTGGTAAAATAGGCACTCTATGGAAAAGAAGGATGCCTATTCCGTCGCCCAGGCGATTGCCGATCTGAACGTCTGGAAAAAGGTCTCCCGCCATAACTGGGCGCTCGTGCCGCAGATGGCGGAAGACCCTTATGTCGTTGTCGCGACGACGGATGCGGATGATTCGTCCGTCGTCGGTCGTCTCCTTCTTTTTCCCGGACTCGACGTCTTCCGCGATTACATCCTGACGAAGCGGTTCAACGACTACGGCGTGGCGCTTTCGCCCATGGATTTCGACCATTACGAAGTCGCCGTCCCGAAGAAGGGGGCTGTCGAAATCTTCCGCTACCGCCCCGGTTTCGTCCCCGTCCGCCCGACGTCCACGGAACGGGAGTTCCTCGCGGAACTGCTCTTCGAATGCTACGGTTTCATGTTGCGCCTCGAAAGCGAACCCGACCTCCCGCTGAAGTACGTCGATCAGAACGCACTTTTTGCCCGCAAGGAAATGGCGCCGGGCGTGTGGCAGGACGGCCCGTTGCACATACCGAAGGATTCGGTTGTCCCGGTCAACGAGCGCGTGGCGTTGGATCGTGCGCAGTGCGAAGCCGTCCAAAGCGTCCCCGTCTACCCCAAACTCGTCTGGGAAATCGACTTCTTCCTTGTGCCGGATTATCGTACGGTGGGGCCGGATGCACGTTTCCTCTACGTGCTGGCCATTGCGGACGGCGCGACGCAGACGCGCGTGGGGTGGTTCAAATTGACCGTGGATGGCAAGCCCGACGGCTTGAAGCGTCTGTGGGAAGGGCACGCCCAGCGTGTACTGGACACGATACGGACGCTCGGGCGCGTCCCGGGCGAAATCCACGTGCGTTCGCCGCGCATGGCGCGTTTTTTGCGTCCGCTTGGATTCCATCTGCCATTCAAACTCGTACAACACGCCAAACTCCCCGCACTTGACGCCGTGTTCAAACTCGCCTTGGAACAACGTACGGTCTAGCGGGAACAGTGGTAGACAAGGAGCATCATGGTTCGTGATATCGTCATTGTCGGCGCCGGCGGTTTCGGCCGCGAAGTTGTCTGGACGTTGGAACGCATCAACGCAGGAACCGAAACGTGGCGGATCTTGGGATTTGCGGACGACGATCCGGCGAAAGCCGGCAAATCGTTCGAGGGCTATCCCGTGCTAGGCACGGTGGCGCGTGTGGCGGCCGACCATCCCGGCGCGTCGGTCTTCATCGCCTTGGGCGACAATGCGCGGCGCGAACAGCTCTACACCCAGTTGCGCGGTTGCGACTTCGCTCGCATTGTCGACCCCTCGGCCGTCGTTGCGCCGACGATCGACCTTCGACACGGCGTCTTCATCGGCCCGCAGGCCGTCGTCTCGGTCGGCGTCCAGATTGGCAAGTTCGCCCTCGTCAACGCCCGTACCAGTCTCGGACACGATTGCGTCCTCGGCGATTTTGCACAGATCTGCCCCGGCGCGACGTTGTCGGGCAACACGACCGTCGGCGACCATGCGTTCATCGGCTCGAACGCCAGCACCTGTCCCGGCGTCCGCATCGGCGCCCACGCGAAAGTCGCCGCCGGAATGCCCGTCTTCGCGCACGTGGCGGACGGGGAGACCGTGTCGCCGTTCGGCGCGTGGAAAAGGTAGGAGGCGCAGATGTCGGACGATTTCGAGAAAAAAGTTGAACACGCCTACCGCCGCTTCCAGCCGTTGGCGAAAACGTACTATCTCACGTTCACGCGCCCCGCGCTGACGGCTGGCGCGCGGCCGTGTCTGCTCTTTCTGGGCAACCATTCGGCCGGCAAATCTTCGCTCATCAACTGGATTCTCGGCGGCGGGGACGTTCAGGACACGGGTGTGGCGCCAACGGACGACGGGTTCACCGTCCTCCTGTACGGCGACGAGGAAGGCGAGTTCATCGGCCCCCACGCACTGGCGCGTCTGCCGGAGGAGTTTCGTGCGTTGGAAGTATTCGGCCCGGCGTTCCTTCAGCATTTGAAAGTGAAAGTCCGCCCGCGCGACTTCTTGAAATCGGCCGTCGTCATCGACAGTCCAGGCATGATCGATTCCGCCGAAGGAACTGTCTCCCGCGACTACGACTTCGCGGCCGCCGTCCACCAGTTTGCCGCGTTGTCCGATACGGTCTTCTTCCTCTTCGATCCCGACAAGCCGGGTACAACGGGCGAGACGATGGAAGTCTTGTCGAAATCCCTCTGCGGCATCGAGTTCAAGCTGCGCGTCTTGTTGAACAAGTGCGACATGTTCGCGAGCATGTACGATTTCGCCCGTACGTACGGCACGATCTGCTGGAACCTCGGACGTATTCTCCACACGAAGGATCTGCCGAAAATCTACACGACCTATTCGGGCGAAGGGCCGGCCAACACAACGCTCGATCTGTCCGATTTCAACCGCCACCGCGACGAGTTCCGCACGATGCTCGCCCATGCGGGTGCGCGGCGGATTGACAACATTTTTGCCTCCGCCTACACCGATCTGAAAGGGTTGTCGATTCGCATGGCCGTCCTCAATTCGGCGTTCAAGCGGCTCTTCCGTTTGAAGGTTCGCAATCTGGGGTTGGGCGTCCTTGCGGTGCTAATGTTCGGCTTCTGCGGTTTTCTGACCGTGGCCAACTTGATGGGCGAGCCGGTTCTTGCCAAGGTGGCGACCCGTTCCACGTTCGCGCTCGTCCTGTCCACGCTGGGCGGTTTGGTGGCGGCGGCGGCGACAGGTTGGGCCGCGTACGGCCTGAACAAATTTTCCGTGCTGCTCGCACGGCGGCGGCTCTCGCAAAGCGTCGATGCTATTTTCAACGAGGAATTCCGTTCGGAACTCGCCGTGGGAACGCACGACAACTTGCGTCAGACGTGGGAGACGTTGCGTGACGAGACGGCCGACATCGTGTTGAAGGCGCCGTTCACGCGGCCCGCGTTCGCCGACCGGAAACGGCGGCAGCTCGACGCGGCGGCGGCGGAGATTCTAGATGCGTCCCGGACGTTGGACGCCTAATGATTTGAAGACGTTTTAAGAAGGAGAAAAGGACACCATGGTCATTCTGCCGGCAATCGATTTGAAAGGGGGCGTGTGCGTCCGCCTGAGACAGGGACGCGCGGACGACGTGACGACTTACAACAACGACCCCGCCGCACAAGCTCGCGACTGGCGCGCCCAAGGTGGCCGCGAACTGCACGTGGTCGATCTGGACGGCGCGTTCGCGGGGACGCCGCGCCACGCCGAGGTCATTCGCGCAATCATCGCCGCATTCGGCGGCCCCGTGGAAGTCGGGGGTGGTCTGCGTACGATGGCGGCGGTGGATGCCGTGCTCGCCGCCGGTGCCACGCGGGCGATCATCGGTTCGGCGGCGTTGGAAGACCCGGATTTCCTTACGGCGGCCGTGCAGAAACACGGTGCGCGTATCGCCGTGGGCATTGACGCACGCGGTGGTTTCGTCCAAACGCGCGGTTGGGTGGAGACAACGCAGGTGAAGGCGACGGATCTGGCCCAGAAAGTCGCCGCGCGGGGCGTTCAGACGATTATTTACACGGACACGGCCACGGACGGCATGTTGGGCGGCCCGAATCTGGAACAGATGGCCGCAATCTGCCAGGCCGCGCCAACGTGCCAGATTACGGCGTCGGGCGGCGTGTCCTCGCCCCGCGATGTCGCCAATCTCATGGCCCTCGGACAACCCAACCTCCGGGCGGCAATTGTTGGAAAGGCCCTGTACGACGGACGGACGACGTTGAAGGATATGAACGATGCTGCCGACGGCCACGCTTGAGACGCTTCCCAACGGTCTGAAACTCGTCCTCGTACCGGACGACCATGTGGAGAGCGTCTGCTTCGGGCTTTTCGTTGCCAGCGGCAGCCGTCACGAAGAACCGGCTGTCGCAGGCATTTCCCACTTCATTGAGCATATGCTCTTCAAGGGAACGAAGAAGCGCACAGCGCTTGAAATCTCGCAGGCGATTGAAGGGCATGGCGGCAACTTCAACGCCTACACGAGCGAAGAGAACACGTGTTTCTACGCCTATCTGCCGTACGACTGTCTGGCCACGGGCATCGATGTCATTTGCGACATGTACGTGAATGCGGCGATTCCCGCCGCCGAGTTTGCGCGTGAGCGGAACGTCGTCCTTGAAGAAATCAAGATGTACGACGACGAGCCGGATTCCGTCGCCTCCGAAAATTTGACACGCGCGATGTTCCCCGGCAATGCGTTGGGGCTGCCGATTGCGGGGGCGGCGGAGACGCTGACGCAGATGACGCCGGAGACGTTGCGGGCGTACATCCGCAAGGCCTACGTACCCGCAGCGACCGTCGCCGTGGTGGCGGGTCGTTTTGATGCCGCACGTGCGCGACGGCTCGTGATCGACGCGCTGGGCGATCTGGAAGGGGGGGCGCCGCGTCCGTTCATCCCCGTCAAGGCGCGGCCGAAACCGATGAAAGAAATTCGAGCCGAGCGCGACATTCAGCAAGTCCAGTTGGCGCTGGGCTATCGGATGTTCGGCGTCCACGCCTCCTTCGCCAAAAAGGCGGCCGCCAATGTGTTCAACGGCCTGATGGGGCGATCGATGAGTTCGCGTCTCTTCCAGAACGTGCGGGAGAAAAGGGGACTGAGCTACGACATCCAGTCCAACATCCAGTTTTTCGAGGATGTCGGCGGCTGGACGGTGACGGCGGGTCTGGACAGTCAACGTGCGGCGGAAGCGCTGGCCGTCATTGACCGCGAACTGAAACGAATCTGCGCAAAGAAGCCCTCGACCGCCGAACTGCGACGCGCCAAGGATTTCCTGACGGGCAACTTCCGTCTGGGACTTGAGCAGATCCGTGCGCGAATGTTCTACTTCGGAAACTGCGTCATGACCTACGGCGACGTGCGTTCGCCGCAGGAGGTCGTCGATTTCATTTCCGCCGTCACACCGGACGACGTGTTGGCCGTGGCCAACGAAATTCTCGTGGACAAATACCGCTCCGTTTCCTGGGTCGTCCCTAAAAACAGGAAGGGGAAAGGAACTATTTCCCATGGCTGATGAACTGCGTACACCACCCCACAGCGCGGAAGCCGAACGGGGTATTCTCGGTTCGATTCTGTTGGACACGGCGTTGGGCGAGGATGCTCGCGTTTTGGATTTGTGCCAGGCGAAGGGGTTGACGCCGGATTCGTTCTACGATCCGAAGAACAAAATCCTGTATGAAACCTTGCAGGAGATGTCCGCCACGTCCGCGCCCATCGATGCCGTCACGCTCGTCGATCGTCTGCGGACGACCAAGCGTCTGGATGCCATCGGCGGCGTCACGGCGATTCAGGCGCTCGTCGACAACACGCCGACAAGCGCCCACGCCGAATACTACATCGATATCGTCCGCCAAAAGGCTCTGCTGCGTACGATGATCAGCCGTGCGCGTGACACGGAGAACAAGTGTTTCGACGAGGCGCAGAGCGCCAACGCGGATTTGCTACTGGGCGAGGTCGAGAAAAGCTTTCTTGAAATTGGCGGCAGCGCCAGTATTCGGACGGACTGGAAATCCGCCGTCGAAAATACGTTGAAGGCAATGGATCGGCTCTTCGACGGGAATGGCAACCAGTTCGACGGCCTTTCGACCGGGTTCAAGTATCTGGACGAAAAACTGCTCGGACTCAAGCCGGGCGACATGATTGTCGTGGCGGCGCGTCCGTCCGTCGGTAAGACCTCGCTTGCTATGAACATTGCCGAGTGCGTGGCATTGGGGCAGACGATCAGCGGGATGCCCGCACCCGTCGGTGGTGACCGCAAGCATCCCGTGTTGATGTTCTCGCTCGAAATGAGCACGGAATCGTTGGCCAAGCGTATGCTGGCCGGCCGTGCCGCCGTGAACCTCTGGCGTCTGGCACGGGGCATGATGCACAAGGACGAACGCATCGCGGCCAGTCAACGTCTATTCCAGGCGGCGGAAATCCTGCGCGGTGCGCCCATCTACATCGACGACACAAGTGCGCTTGACGTAGCCGACATGCGGGCTCGTGCCCGTCGGATGAAGCGGACGCATAACATCGAACTCATCGTCATCGACTACCTCCAGTTGTGTAACTGCCGCGAATACGCGAAGCAGGGGCGTCAGTTGGAAACGAGCCGTATTTCCGGCCAGATCAAGGCGATGGCCAAGGAGTTGCAGGTACCCGTGATCGTGCTCTCGCAGTTGTCGCGTGGCAACGAACAGCGTGGCGACAAGGAAGAGGTTCCGAAACTGAGCGACCTGCGCGATTCCGGCGCCATCGAACAGGATGCGGACATGGTGTTCCTCCTGCGGCGTCCGTGCCGCTCGAAAACGGCTCAGTGGCATGACGATGAATTACTGGCGATTGTCGACGTGGCCAAGAACCGCAACGGCGAAACGGGCGAAGTCGATTTGAACTTCTACAAGGAAGGTACGCGCTTTGGCGACCGCAAGCCCGGTACGCGCGGCAAGTCCGCCCAAGAACAGGAAGAGACGGAAGTCGCCGTTGCGACGAGCGAGGAAGTTCTTGAACCGCCGCCCGAAGCGATGCCGCTCGACGGTCCCATTTTGTCGCAAGATCCGTTGTTCTGA
>CAZTHR010000054.1:0-11115 GCA_964613265.1 uncultured Lentisphaeraceae bacterium
ATCATATGTCTTTTTGGGCTTTTCGCGTGCGCGGTTTTGTCGGCGGCCGAAGTTCGGCAGGTCTTCCGTTCCGAACGCTTCTCGCGTGAAAACGGGAATGTCGCGGTCGTCGATCCGATCGACGCCGCCGCGTGGGTCTGGCGTCCGGGTTCGGACGGTACGTCGTTCACGGCGCGTGGCGAACTGGCGGGGCCGGGCGTCTTCTTGAAGTTCCGCAAGCGCTTCTCCGCCGTTGCGGGAAAACCGCTTCGGATCGACGTCAGCGCGGACGAGCGATACATCCTTCTGCTCGATGGTCGCGAAATCGCGCGCGGGCCGCATCGCGGGCTTGTCCAGCACTGGAACTACCACAGCTATGAAATCACGTTGGAGCCGGGCGAACACGTGATGGAGGCCGTTGTCTGGCGTCTGGGGCAGCACGCGCCGTTGGCGCAGATGTCGTTTCGCGGCGGGTTCATCCTTTACGCCGAGGGCGACTATGACGCGCAGTTGACGACGGGCAAGGCGGCGTGGACGGTCGCGACGCTCGCGAACACGAAGATGACGGATTACGGGAACAGCGGCACGTACGGCGCCGGTTCGGGGGCGCAATGCGAAGTCGTCGGCACGTCGTTCCTGGAGGAAGAACCGCCGGCGGATGCGTTCAAGCCCGTTGTCGTCGCCCGGGCCCCGCTCCAGGCCAAGGGGTTGCCTACGTATGGAGCGTTCGCCTACGGATGGATTCTCACGCCGACGACGTTCCCGGATCAGATGCACGAAATCAAGACGCCCGGCGCCATCGTGCGCGGGCCGGACGTGCTCAAGCCCGGTACGGTGATTCCCGCCAAGACGCGCCTCAAAGCCTACTGGGATCTGGCCGACTACTACTGCGCCTATCCCGACCTGTACGTGTCCGGCGGCAAGGGCACGGTGGTCAAGTGGGGGTGGACGGAATCGCTTCGCGACAAACACGGGCAGAAGGGCGACCGAGCGGCGATCGACGGCAAGGAGTTCACGCAGGGCATGGTGGACACGTTCCGGTGCGATGGCCGTGCCGCTGCGCGTTTCACCGTGCCGTGGTGGCGTTGCGGACGCTGGTGCATGATCGAGATCGAGACGGGCGATGCGCCGCTGACGATCGACCGTGTGGAAATCGCGGAGACGCGCTATCCCACGCCGGTGTCGGCGTCGTTCGCGTGCAACGATCCGACGCTGGCCGCCGTGCAGAAAATCTGCGTGCGCGGGATGCAGATGTGTATGCATGAAATGTTCTTCGACTGCCCGTACTACGAACAGCAGATGTATCCTGGCGACAGCCGCGTACAGTACCTCACCGTCGGCGCGTTGAACAACGACGACCGCCTCATCCGCCACGGGATTTCGCTCTACGATTTCGACCGCCGTGAGAACGGCATGATCGCCATGAACTGTCCGACGCGCGGTACGCAGGAATCCGCCACGTACACGATGTGCTGGTTGCTGATGTTCCGCGACTATCTGATGAACCACACCCACGCGGACTGGCTGAAGGCGCGTCTGCCCGGCATGGCGCACACGCTCATGAACCTCTCCCTCTACGAAAACGCCGACGGGTTGCTTGTGAACCTCCCCGGCTGGAGCTTCATGGACTGGGTGCCCGCATGGGGCAAGATGCGCGGCGTCGCGCCGGACGGCGCGGGCGACCGGCCGAGCGCGTTGAACAACCTCCTCTATCTCTACGCGATTCAGTCGGTGGTCGAGACGGCGGACGCCTTTGGCATGAAGGGGTTTGCCGACGACTGGCGTACGAAAGCGCAGCGTCTGGGCGAGACGATCCGCGCGAAGTTCTGGGACGCGGGGCGTGGGATGGTGGCGGACACGCTGGCGAAGGACGTCTTCAGCGAACACGCGCAGTGTCTGGCGCTTTTGGCCGACATCCTGCCGCCCGCCGACCGCGACCGCGCGTTCAAGGGGCTGATCGAGGCGAAGGACCTGAGTCGGACGACCGTCTACTTCTCCCACTACCTGTTCGACACCTACATCAAGTTCGGTCGTACCGATCTCTTCCTGAAGCGTCTCGATCTCTGGCGCACGTACGTGAAGATGAATCTCGTCACGCCGTTGGAAGCGCCCGGCGCCAACGCCCGTAGCGATTGCCACGCCTGGGGTTCGCATCCGCTCTACCACCTCCACACGGGCGTGGCCGGCGTCAAGAGTGCGGCGCCGTTCTTCGCGAAAGTCCGAATCGCGCCGCAGCCGGGCGGCCTTACGTGGCTTCGCGCCAAGACGCCGCATCCGCAGGGGTTGATTGAAACCGACCTGTCGTTCGCGGATGGCGGCGTGAAGGGCGCGGTGACGTTGCCGGGGACGCTGACCGGCACGTTTGAATGGAAGGGGACGTCCGTGCCGTTGAAGCCTGGCCGGCAGGAAATCGTCCTTCGTCCCTAACCGGCCTTTAGCGTCGCGCCGCTTCCGTTAGCGGAAGAGGGCGCGGACGGCGGCGTCGATCTCAGAAACGGCAACGACCTGTTTCTGCGTGATCGGCGCCGTTTCCATTGCCACGAAGGACGCGGGCGGTTGCGTCAGCACGTCCGTGCCGAACGCGCGTTGGCACGTCTCCGGGAACTTGTAGGGCGTGGCCGTGGCCGCGACGACGCAGGGACGGCCGTGCTGCGGATAACCGAGCTTGCGGGCGACGGCGGTGGCGACGGCCGTGTGCGGGTCGAGCACGTAGCCGCAACGGTCGTGCATCCGGCGCATTTCCGCCTCCGTCTCTTCGGGCGTTGCGAACGCGCCGGTGAAATCGGATTGGAGACGCGCACGGGCGGCGTCATTGAGCGCGTAACGGCCCGTCGCGGCGAAATCGTCCATGAGGCGCTTCGTCTCGGCGGCGGCCGCCGCAGGGTCTTCAAGGCCGCCGTTGACGAGCCAGAGGACGCGCTCCACGTTGGACGATTTGCGGATGTCCATCGACGGCGAATTCGTGACCGTGAACGTCTCGCCCGGATCGTAGACGCCCGTGGCGATGAAGCGCGTGAGCACGTCGTTCACGTTCGAGGCGCAGACGAATTTGCCAATCGGCGCGCCCATCAGTTTCGCGTAGTAGGCGGCGAGGATGTTGCCGAAGTTGCCCGACGGCACCACGACGTCGAACGCCGAACCGAGGTTCGCGGCGGCGAGGAGGTAGTAGCCGATTTGCGGCACGAGGCGGCCGATGTTGATTGAATTCGCGGACGAGAGGGTGACGCCCGCCTGTTCGGCCTCGGCGCGGAGGGCCGGGTCGGAGAAGATGCGCTTCACGGCGGCCTGGGCATCGTCGAAATTGCCGCGAATGGCGATGCCGTGGACGTTCGCGGCGGACGGTGTGGTCATCTGCAGACGCTGGATGCGCGACGTGCCCGTGTTCGGGAAGAAAACGGCGATCTGGATGCCGGGAACGTCGGCGAAACCCGCCATTGCGGCGGAACCCGTGTCGCCCGACGTGGCGGTGAGAATCAAGACCTTCCGACCTTCGGCGGCCGCGACCATCAGGACGGGCAGCACGGAGAGCGCGACGTCTTTGAACGCGCCCGTGGGGCCGTGGAAGAGTTCGAGGATTTTGAAGCCGTCGGCGTCCACGAGCGGAATCGGGTTCTCCGTCGGAAACTTGGCCAGCAGATTCCGAATGGCGTCTTCGCGCACGGACGCGGGAATGTCGTCGAAAATCGCGCCCAGCGCGACGCGCTCGGCGCCGGCGAGGTCGCCGCACGCCGCGAGATCGACGGGTGCGACGGTGCGCGGGACGAAGAGGCCGCCGTCCGGGGCGAGTCCCCGGAGGATGCAAGACAAGGAGGCGTTTTCGGTATTGGAACGGGTACTGGTGAATTTCATGTTCTTTAAAATCTCGGTGTTTAGTTGGCGGCGTCGCGGAGCTGCGGTTCGCTCAAGGTGGTGTATCCGGCGGCCGCGAGGACGTTCAAGGCCTTGGCGTCATCCGTGAATCGGAAAACGAGCACGGCCTTCTGTCCGTAGTGAAATGCGAACGCATAGGAGTATTCAATGTCGCATCCGTTGAGGGCGAGCGTCGTGACGACTTCGGACATGCCGCCCGGTCGGTCGGGGACTGTGACGGCGACGACGGGGGAGGTCTTCACGAGGAAATGCGCGTCGGCGAGAACCTGCGTGGCGCGGACATGATCGTCCACGATGAAGCGGGCGATGCCGAAGTCCTGCGTTTCCGCGAGGGAGAGCGTGACGAGGGAAATGTCGTTGTCCGCGAGGACTTTGCACGCTTGGGCGAGCTGGCCCGTCCGGTTTTCCAGGAACAGGGAGACTTGGTTGATGGTCATGGCGGGATTCCTTTCGCGTCTATTTCTTGCGGTTGTCGATCACGCGCTTGATTTTGCCCTGGCTGCGCGGGAGCGTGCCGGGGGCGACGATGAGGATTTTGGGCGAGAGGCCGACGATTTCCTTGATCGAGGCGGCGACGCGCCGGCGGATGTTCTCCAGCGCGGAGACGGAATCGGTAAACGCTTCGCGGGTCACTTCGACCTTGATCTCGAAACGATCCATCGTCTCCGTGGAGGAGAGTTCGATCTGGTAGTGCGGCGCCACTTCCGGCACTTTCATGAGGCAGGCTTCGATCTGGCCGGGGAATACGTTCACACCGTGGATGATCAACATGTCGTCCGTGCGGGCGTGGACGCGATCCATCACGCGCATCGTGCGGCCACAGGGGCACGGTTCGGTCTGGAGGCGCGAGAGGTCGCGCGTACGGTAGCGGACCATCGGGGTGCCCACGCGGTCGAGCGTGGTGAAGACGAGTTCGCCCTCTTCGCCGTCGGGCAGGACTTCCAGCGTGTCGGGGTCGATGATTTCCGGGTAGAAGTGGTCTTCCCACACATGGAGGCCGTGGCAGTAGGGGCAGTTGCCCGCCACGCCAGGCCCGGCGATTTCGGTGAGACCGTAGATGTCGTGCGCGGTGATGCCGGCGATGGATTCGATCTTGGCGCGAATCTCGTCCGTCCACGGCTCGGCGCCGAACACGCCGTGTTTGAGTTTCGTGTCCCGGCGGAAGTCGACGCCCAACGCCTCGGCCACTGTGGCGAGGTGGAGGAAGTAGCTGGGGGTGCAGGCGATGACGGTCACGCCCAGATCCTTCATGAGCATGATCTGCTTTTCGGTGTTGCCCGCGCCCGTGGGCAGGACGGCGCACCCGAGGGCTTCCGCGCCGTAGTGGGCGCCGAGGCCGCCCGTGAACAGGCCGTAGCCGTAGGACACCTGGACGACATCTTCGTCCGTGATGCCGTACATGGCCAGACACCGCGCCGCGCTTTCCGTCCAAATGGCGATGTCGTTCTTCGTGGACGGAATGCAGATCGGTTTGCCCGTGGTGCCGGAGGAGCAGTGGAAGCGGCTGATTTCCTTCATCGGCGCGGCGGTCAACCCCAGCGGGTACTCGTCGCGCAGATCCGTCTTCTTCATGAACGGGAACTTGCCCAGATCCTGGAGCGTGACGAGGTCGCGCGGCTTGACGCCCTTTTCATCGCAGCGACGGCGGAAGAGCGGGACGCGCTCGTATTCGTAGGGGATGAGTTTCTGCAGTTTCTGCAACTGCATGGCCCGCAAGTCCGCCACGGGCGTGAAGTCGGGTTTCGAGATCGGGTTGATCGGTTCGTTCATGTGTCGATTTCCTCTAGAAGCGAAAGCAAGGTGGCCATGTCGGCATCCGTGCCGACGGTGATGCGGAGGCGGTCGCCCGTCCGGGGGCCGGGGAAGTAGCGGACGTAGACGTGCCGGCTGCGCAGGGCTTCGAAAACGTCGGCGGCGGGACGATGGGCGGGACGCGCGAACAGGAAGTTGGTCTGCGACGGCGGGACGTCCCAGCCACGGGCGCGAAGCGCGGCGGCCGTCGCCTCCCGTGTCTTGACGACCTTCGCGACGTTGCGTTTCATCCACGGCAGATCGGCGAGCGCGGCGAACGCGACGGCTTGGGCGAGCGCGTCGCAGTTGTAGGAATCCTTCACCTTGTACAACGCCTCGACGAGATCCGCCGGCCCGACGCAGTAGCCCAGACGCAGTCCCGCGAGCGAAAAACTTTTCGAGAGTGTGCGCATGACGACGACGTTTCGGTTGTCGGGCGCCGTTGCAAGCGCCATGCACGAGGCGTCTGCGAAATCAACGTACGCTTCGTCCACGAGTACGACGCCGGGGAACGTGGCGGCGAACGCCGCGACGTGTTCTTGCGGATAGCGGATGGACGTGGGGGCGTTGGGATTCGTCAGGAGGAAGAGCGCCACGTCGCCCGCCGCGTCCGTGACGACGGGAGCGGCCCACGAAAAGTCGTCGCGCAGGGGGGAGGGGACGAACGGGACGTTGCGAATGGCGGCAAGCGTCTTGTAAAGGGAGTAGGAGGGGTCGAACGAACCGATGCACTCGCCATCGTCGACGAACGCGCGGGCGGCGAGTGTGAGCACTTCGTCCGAACCGTTGCCCGCGAACACGCGGTCGGGCGTCGTGCCGTAGATCTGCGCGATCTGGGCGCGGAGTTCCGTGAAGACGGGATCCGGATAGCGGCGCAGACGATCCGTGTCGAACGACGCCAACGTTTTCTCCACGTACGGCGAGGGCGGATAGGGGTTCTCGTTCGTGTTCAGTTTGATGACATGGCGGTCCTTGGGCTGTTCGCCGGGCGTGTAGGGCGTCAGGGCCGCGACCGATTGGGCGATTCTCATTTGGGGATTTCGGCTTTCGTGTTGCGTTCGGATTCCTCTTCCGCCACCGGCGCCACCAACACGGCGCTTGTGTGGCAGGCGCGGCGGGCGAGCAGGAAGAACAAATACTTTTCGTCAGTGTAACGGCTCGTCAAATTGGCGACTTCGTGGACGCGGCTGATCTGCATCTCGGAATGGAGCACTTTCATGTTGCTCGCCAGATTGACCGAACTGCGGAAAAAGCAGCAGGAGGCCTCGTTCGGGAAGTTTGGATTGCCACTCGCCAGCGGAATGAAATTGAACAGCAACCAGACCGAGTTCTCGATCTCGACGATCGCCACGGGCGTTCGGTCTGAATCAACCTTGACATTCCGGAAGTCGGTGGCTTTTTGGACGGTCATGCAACCGCCGGCCAACAACAGAGCGGACAGACACGCGGGAAGGAATCGGTTCATGGGACATCTCCGTCGGGCAGCCGGTCCAGCAACTGCCGCATCTCGCGGCCGAGCTTCTGTCGGCGGTTCATGCGGGCCTCCGGCGGTCGTTTGACGAGCACGCCGGAGTACTGGATGTCGCGGAACGATACGACGTAGGGCAGGGGCAGCGACAAGCCGCCGAACCCGATCGTCATCAGAACCTCCTCGTTGTTGAACAGGTTCAGATCCACGACGTCGCATTCCCGCCGCTCCGCGTAATTCATGAAGCGGTTCAAGATGGTACGCTCGTCCACGTCGTCCGTGAAGAACACGAAACGGGTTCGCGCGATCGGACTCGCATTGCCGCACACGAGCGGCCACCTGTTGAAGAAGTACCAACCGTAGTTGGATGCCACGACGTGCTCGACGGCCTCGCCCTGGATGCCATTGACGCGCTGGTACTCCGGCGCCTCCGCGCCCAGTGGCGCCGTCTCGAAACTAAAACAGCCGGCGATTGCAAGAAAAGCGAAAATCGCGGCCAATCTGTAGAGTATTTTTCGCACGGTGAAAATTATATCAAAACAGCCTTGACATGGGGGGGTAAATAATCATAAAATGCCCCTCGCGCATGAGCCAGTTTCTCACACGGATTTTTCAGTTTCTCTTCTTCGTCCTGTTCGCCGCGATTCTAGGTACGGGGTTTGCCATCTGCTACCCCAAATACCGCCAGATGGTCGGTTTGAATGAGGTCAAGGCGCGTATTCACGTGCAGATCGAGGCGAAGAAAGCGGAAGTTGCCGATTTGCGCGATCGGCAGCATCGTTTCTATAAGGATCGCGAATTTGTGGAGAATCTCGCCCGCGCGAACCGCTACCTCTATCCGGGCGAACTCGTGTTCGAGTTTAACGACTGAGCGGCGTGCGTCCATGGCGCGTACCGTCCGTTTCCTGTTGGCGTTGGCGTTGCTCCCGCTGTGCGCCGCCCTGCCCTGCGCGTTGTGGTCGGTCGTCTTTTCTGCGTCTGGTGTTTTCGCGACGGAAGGTGTGCCCGGCGGCGGCCTTTGGCTGGTCGGCGGGTTTCTGGCGTTCAACCTGCTGATGGCGTTCACGCCCGCGCCCGTTCGCACGTACGTGCTGGGGCACGAGTTGACCCACGCGCTTTGGGCGCTTCTTTTCGGTGCGCGGGTGTCGAACTTGAAAGTCGCCGCGTCGGGCGGTTCGGTCACCGTCTCGAAATCGAACGTTCTCATCACGCTTGCACCCTACTTCTTTCCGTTCTACACGGCGTTGGTGATGTTGCTGGCGTGTGCCGTCGGGCTGTTTGTCCGACCGCTGCCGTGTGTCGGCGGGTGGCTGTTCGCAATTGGCGCCACGTGGGGATTTCATGTGTTCTTCACGTTGCGGGCCTTGCGCCAGCACCAGCCGGACGTTGCCGCGTACGGACGCCTTTTCTCGTGGGCATTCATCTGGTTGGCGAATCTGCTGGGGTTGTTTCTCGCATTGTGGGCGGCGACGCCGCTGACGGGGCGTCAGGCGGCCGTGGCAATCGCCGCCGCAGCAGGAACGGCCTACCGCCTTGTGGGTACGGCCGTGTATCTGGTCGTCCAGCTCGTTGTCGCGCACATCGGGGGCGGTGCGTGAACCTCTACGTCCACTTTCCGTTCTGCCGTCGGAAATGCGCCTACTGTGCGCTCCTTTCGCGGGCGGGAACGTCGGCGATGGCGCGGGCGGCCTACGTGCGGCGGCTTGTCGACGAGGTGCGGACGCGGGTAGCCGCCACGCCCGTTGTGTTTGAGACGGTCTACTTTGGCGGCGGCACGCCCGCGCTCTGCGATCTGCGGCCGTTGTTCGACGCCCTGCGCCCGCATCTCGCCGCGACGGTCGAGTTCACCGTCGAACTCCATCCGCAGGATGCGACGGATGCCGTGCTCGCGACGCTGCGGGACGGTGGCGTGAATCGGATTTCGCTCGGCGTCCAAAGTTTGGATGATGCCGCGCTCGTGGCGATGGGGCGTCTCCACACGGCCGACGAGGCCGAAGCCGCGTTCCGCCGCGTCCGTGCGGCGGGGTTCGCGAATGTGGGCGTCGATCTGATTGCGGGCTGGCCAGGGACGGATGCCGCCGCATGGCAGCGGACGCTCGCGCGAGCTGTCGAGTTGGGACTCGACCATGCGAGCGTCTACACGCTCATCCGTGAACCGAACACGCAGTTGGATCGCTTTGTCCGTTCGGGACGTGTCGCGTTGCCGGACGACGCGGCGGCGCTCGCGCAGGTCGAGACGGCGCGGGACGTTCTTGCGGCGGCCGGGTTGGTGCGCTACGAAGTCTCCAACTATGCGCGGTCGGGGTGCGCCTGTCGTCATAACCTTGCCGTCTGGCACGGCGAGGACTACTGGGGGCTGGGGGAAGGCGCCCACGGGCGAGAAGGGGCGCGGCGGACGGTCGGTACGCGGGACGGCTATTCTGTTGAAACGAGTGATGCCGCGTCCGACGCGCTGGAACGTGCGCTGTTCGCATTTCGTTTGCCGCAGGAGGGGTTGGATTTGGCTGAGGCGGCCCGTCGCTGGCCCGTCCTCGCCATGCGTCTGCCCAGTTGGCGACAGACGCTTGCGGCGCTCGTCGAAACGGGGGTCGTGCGGCAGTTGGCGCCCGACCGTTTCGCCTTGACGGCGCGCGGGTTGGATGTCTGCGATGCCGTGCTCGCGGAGCTGATTTGACGACCGGCACGGATCGTCCGCGTCCCACGGACGCGTGGATTTTGCTATAATTTCGCCATGGTTTTCTTCTACAAGTTCATCTTTCAGTTTCGGGCGGCGCGGCCGCAGGAGCGCGGCGCGGTATGACTCGGACGCGGCAGGCCTGGTTGTCCTTTCTCGCCACGCGGCTCGTTGGCATTTGTGTCGATACGGTCGTCATGGGGGCGGCGTACGTGGGCGCTTTCGCCCTGCGGTTCGATTTTCGGGAACCAACGTGGGGCTGGGCGGGCGTTGCGCTGAGTTTCATCACCGTCTGGGCCGCTCAGATGGCGAGTCTCGTCGCTACGGGGTGTTACGGGTTGCCGTGGCGGCGGACGGCGCTCGTCGATTTGCCGCGTTACGTGGTGGCGGTATTGCTTTCCGGCACGGCGCTGACGGGTCTTCGCTTTCTGCTGTCTTCGCCCGAACAGGCGGCGTTGCGTCCGCCATACTCGGTCACGTTGATCAACATGGTGCTGTGGCTGGTGGGGCTTGTTGCCGTGCGCTTCCTCTGGCGGGTCTACAAGATGTCCGCGCCGGCGGTGGCGGAGCTTCTGAACCGCGACGAGGCGCGGCTCGATTCACCGGATGTCGTCGCGTTGCTGCAGGGCGCGTGCGTGATGGTGACGGGCGCGGGCGGGTCGATCGGTCGTGAACTCGTCCGCCAGATCGTGCGGAACGGTCCGCGCCAGGTTCTGTTGGTGGAACGTGGCGAAAACGCGCTCTACGAAATCGACCGCGAGATTCGCCAGTTGGGGACGGACGTTGAATGTCTGCCGCAGATGGTGGATATTGCCGACGCGCCGCGGATGCGCGCGTTGTTCGCCCGGTACCGGCCGGACGTCGTGCTTCACGCCGCCGCCTACAAGCACGTGCCGATGGTCGAGGCGAATCCGCGCGAAGGGTTGTGCAACAACACCGTCGCCACGCGGCGGCTGGGCGAGATGGCGCGCGCGGCGGGTGTTCGGCGGTTCGTGATGATTTCGACGGACAAAGCCGTCAACCCCGTGGGCGTGATGGGGATTACGAAGCGGATGGCCGAAATTCTGCTGATGGATCTCAACGGCGGCGGGACGTCGTTCTGCGCCGTCCGCTTCGGCAATGTGCTGGGATCGAGCGGCAGCGTGGTGCCGCTTTTCCGCGAACAGATTGCGCGGCGGTTGCCCGTGACGGTCACGCATCCCGACATGAAACGTTACTTCATGACGGTCTCCGAAGCCGTTGGACTTGTGCTGGAGGCGGCCGCGTTGGCGAAGGGCGGCGAGGTGTTCGTGCTCGACATGGGGCAACCCGTGCGCATTGTCGATTTGGCCGA
>CAZTHR010000055.1:0-10951 GCA_964613265.1 uncultured Lentisphaeraceae bacterium
GCGATTCGCCGCGATGCGCAATGAATGTGTCGTACGCCGGACCAGCCGCATACGCTCCGGCCGCCAACACGACCGCCAACACAAAACCAAACAACGTCTTCATGTCTTAGTTCCTTTCTTCGCCCGTCGATATCGGGCATCTCTTGAAAACCGTTTACGTAACAACTTACTTCCTGTTCATTATACCATAAAATAATAGGATGTTATTTCAATTTGTTTTCAAGAATCACAGGGCCGCCCCATTTGCCCGTCGTCACCAGATCGAGATCGCCGTCGCCGTCCATGTCCACGCACTCGACATTCAAACCTACGCTGATGTCGGAATCGTAGGAGATGACGTACTTCTTGAATTCAGGATTCGGGCCAGGCGTGAAGTCATAGTAGAAGATGCAGAGACGCCCGTATTCATCCGGATCGCCGCCGTTGTGGGCCATGAACCGCTTGCCCGTGACGATTTCGGGCACACCGTCATTGTCGATGTCCGCCCAGCCCAGATAATGGGCCTGCGACCACGTATCGTCGATGACGTGTTTTTCAAAGCGAAGTTCGCCCTGCGCGTCGCGCTCCTTGAGCTGCCGCCACCAGAAAATCCCGTACTTGTGGGCGGAGCTGACAATCACGTCGTTGAGACCGTCTTTGTCCACATCGTAGACGATGAGGTTCGAGGCGTGGCCGAGCGCCCGTCCGCCATCGTTGAACCCGATACGCAGTGGGTGTTTCGTCCACGAGCCATCCGCGTTCTGTTCGTACCACGCGGCCGGCGTGAGGACGTCGTTGCGGCCATCGCCGTTCAAGTCGCCGCAACCGCGTCCCATGTCGCACCGCGCGTCGGACACCGAATCCCGCGAGAAGAATCTGTCCACTTTCGGCGTCTTCTGCCCCAGACGATAAAGACATGTGATCTGCGTGTCGGGCAGGAAGTCCGTCGCCTTCCCGTCGCCGTCAATGTCCACGAGAATGCCCGTCTCGATGTTGCCCGTCTTTTCAATCACGTGCTGCGGCCAGAGGCCGGGCACGGGCAAGTAATTCTCAAACCACCACGTTTCCTTCGAAAACCAGTCGCCCGACACGACGTCGAGGCGGCCGTCGCCGTTGACGTCGAGCGGCAAGTTCATGAAGTCGTGGGCATAACCCTTGCCGTCCTCGTCCACCTTCCCCGCAACGTCGCGGATCTTCATCGGACGGAACTCCGGCGCGAGATAGAGGTACGGCCCCGCAACCACATCCGGCTTGCCGTCGCCGTTGAAATCGGCCACGCCACAGGCCTCCGTGCGAATCGAACCGATACGCTTCGCCTTGAACTGGACGCCACCGGCGCGACGCGCGATTTTCAACACGGCGCGACGCGCCTCTCGACGTTCCTTCCCGTCGGCGGCACGGGCGGCGGCGGCCAGCACGGCCTCCTGCACGTCGTACTCCCCCTGCTGCGCGACGGCCTTGAACGCCTGCGTCCGTACGGCGGCGTTCGTATGGCGGAGAAACGGCACAATCTGATCCGCATAGCCGAGCGCGTTGCGCACGGTCAGCACGTCCAGCAACTTGACGAGGAACGCCGGATTGCCGTCAAACTTCGGCAATTTCATGATGATCGCAACGTCGGCTTTCACGTCGCCGATGAGAATCAGTCCACGTCGCGCCGCCGCCGCCACGTCGGCGTCCTCCGACTGCATCCACGTGACAAGCGCGTCAACGTCCGCCGCCGTGCCCGTGCGTCCCAAACCTTCCAACGCCGCATGACGGAGCGCGGGGGACTGGGATTTCGTCAACGCCTCCTGAATGAAACCTTTCGCCGCCGGACTTTTCACATGGACGATGGCGCGGAGCAGACGCACCTGTTCCTCCGCCGAAAACGCCTTGAGCCACATATCCCGCAGTTTGCCCAACCGCGCTTCCGGCAGGAGCGCCACGGCCTGGGCCGTCGTGCCACGCCAAACGTCGTCGGACGCTTTCAAACCTGCCGCCGTCCAGTCGGACAGCCGCGCTTCGTCCGTCCGCAACAGCCCGCAGAGCGCCGCCAAACGTTGGTACGCCGGCAGTTTGCCCGACGCATAGACGCTCTCGTATCCCTGCACGGCCGCCGCGACCCGCCCGGCCTTTTCATGCACCTGGGCGTCCTTCAACACGCTGTCGGCCGCCGCCGGCGCCACGTCCGCACCAAACGCAGCACCCCACGCACAGATCCCCACACACGCACACATCAACTTCCGCATGTCCAACATCCTTTCTTTCTCCTTTTCGTATCCGTCACACGTCCTCATCCCAGCGTCCACGGAGCACGGTTTGAACGCACAAGGCGTTTCGTCGCGTCCGCCTGACCGGGGAACGTACAGGTTTTCACATCGAACGCCAGTTCGCGGCCGAGGTGGTAGGCCACCGTGGCCGCATGGCAGGCGACGTGCGAGAAATGCAGCGAATCCGCCGGGGCGCTCGGCCGCAGACGCGACCGCACACAGGCGAAGAACTCGGCCGGATGCGCCACGGGCCGCGCCCAGCTCTCATGGCGGATGGTATGGCCTTCAAGCAGACGCGGATTCGACACGTAGATGTTGCCCGAATCATCCGTCTCCACCCAGCCCTCGTCGCCTTCCAGACGAATCCCGCAGGTGTCCTTGAAGCCCTGCCGGAACACCATCTTCACACCGTCGGCGTAGAACGCCTGAACTTCCCGAGGGCCGACGGGGACGTACTTGACGGGCGCGGTCAATTCCCGCCCCAACGCCAGCTGACAGAGATCGACCGTGTGGGAGCCCCATTCCGTCAAATCGCCGTGGAAGTCGTATTCATGATGCCACAACCCCTTCATCACGTAGTCGGCGTTGTACGCCCGTACCGGCGCCGGCCCCAGCCACATGTCCCAATCGAGATCGTTTTTGTCCGGCACCGGCTGTTCGGGCAAGAGATGGTTTTTCGCGCTCGTCCCCATCGTGGCCATGCCCGCGTGGACGGCGTGGATGCGTCCCAACCGCCCCGTCTGAGCGAGCGACATCGCCGTAACGAAGTTGCCCACGTTGCGCCGCTGGACGCCGCCCTGGTAAATACGGCCGTAGAGTTCGGCCGCGCGCATGACGGCCTCGCCTTCTTCAATCGAAAGGGCAATCGGTTTTTCGCAATAGACGTCCTTGCCCGCGCGCATCGCGGCAATGGCGAGACGCGCGTGCCAGCGGTCACCCGTGGCAATGTAAAGCGCGTCGATGTCCGACCGCGCCAACAACGCGCGGAAATCGGCGTACATCTGGCAGTCCGTGTTGCCATTGTAGGCATCGACCTGTTGTTTGCCCCATTCGCGACGCGTCCGCACCACGTCGCACACGGCCAGAAAGCGTACGCCGGGCTGGTTGAGAAAGACGGGCAGCATCTGGCTGCCACGGCCGCCCAGCCCGATGATGGCCATCGTAATCGTACGGGACGGCGGCACGATCGCCTGCGCCCACGTCCGCCGCGTGCCCAGAAAACACGCCGTGGCAACGCCTTGGAACAGAAACGCGCGCCGGCCCGTTTGGGTCATTTTGAATGTTCTTTCCGTCTTCGACATCATACCCTACTTTCGTTCGTTGTTCGACCGTTCCTGCGGATGAAAATCAAACCGGTTCGCCGACGAGAATCTGCGGATGCGCCTCGACGATGCGCACACGGACGTGCTGCCCCGGCGTACACGGCGCATTGGGCGTCCAGACCACGATGCGGTTGCCGGAATCGCGCCCGCTCCACCGCTCCTTGTTGCGGAGGGACGGTCCTTCGGCCAGCACGTCCCGCACCGTGCCGACAAGCCGTTGGTTTCGCGCGAAACCGCGCTTCTGCTGATCGTCCAACAACACCTGATCCCGCCGCTCCTTCTCCGCCGTCGGCACGTCGTCGGGCAACCGGGCCGAGCGCGTACCGGGACGCGGCGAATACTTGAAGACGAACGCATTGTCGTAGCCGGCCTCTTCCATGAGCGTGCGCGTCGCTTCAAAATCCGCATCCGTCTCGCCCGGATAGCCGACAATGACGTCCGTCGTCACGGAGAACTCCGGATCGAACGCATGGAGCTTCCGCACGGCGGCCAAATACTCGTCCCGCGTGTAATGCCGCCCCATCTCCGCCAGCACACGATCACTCCCGCTTTGCACGGGCAAGTGGAGATGGCGGCAGACTTTCGGAAATTCGCGGTAGGCGCGGACGAGTTCGTCCGTACAGCCCTTCGGATGGGCGCTCGTGAATCGAATGCGCTCCAGCCCGTCAATCGCGTTCAACGCTTCCAACAGACGCGGAAACGCCTCCACGTAGCCGCCGGGACTCGGCGGATCGTCGTCCGTCCATGCCTTGTTGCGAATGCCGTAGCGGAGAACGCTCTGCCCGAGCAGGCAGACCTCCTTCACGCCGTGCGCCGCCAGCGCGGCGACCTCCGCCACCACTTCGCGCGCGGGGCGGGAATACTCGTGTCCGCGCACGTCCGGCACAATGCAGTAGCTGCATCGGTTGTCACACCCCAGCAGAATCGTCACAAACGCCTGGAAACCGGCGATGCCGCCCTTTCCGCGCTGCGCCGGCGCATGGGCATCCAGTCCTTCCGGCACCTCGTCCGGATCGGGGACTTCCAAAATCTGCCGTTCGCCGGCAAGGCAGCGATCCACCAGACGCGGAATCAATCCGAAACGGCGCGGCCCGACGGCGAAATCGAGATGGGGCAGCGCCTTGAAAACGTCCGCCCCCATCCGCGCCACGGCGCAGCCCATCAAGCCAACAATCTGCACGGCGGCCGCGCCCGCCGCGTGCCGGCCGCGCCCGTCTTTCGCGGCGATTAGATTGCCGCATTTGCCAACAGCCTTGCGTTCGGCCATGTCGCGCACGGTGCAGGAATTGACAATGACGAGTTCGGCGTCCGCCTCGCCGGCGGCCCGCACGTGGCCGGCGGCCTCTAGAAGAGCCGCCACGGCCTCGCTGTCCCGCACGTTCATCTGACAGCCGTAGGTATGGATATGGTATTTCATGTGGAAAGAAAAAATCGTTGTCCCGTCGGCGAACGCACTAACGGCGCTCGGCCATGCGGGCGAGAAATTCGTCTTCGGCTTTTTTCAGCGCGTCGTGCATCGACTGGCCGTCTTCGGCGAGACGCAAATCCGCCAAAAGGGTCGTTTCGCGTACGAGCAGACAGAGCCGCGCCAGAATGTGCAGATGGAGCTGGTGATCCGTGCAGCAGATGAGGAAAAAGAGATCCGTCCCTTCGCCTTCGGGCCCGCCGAAAAAGACGGGGCGGAGCGTCCGCCCCAACGCGAGAAACGTCTCCTGGAAAAGATACGGGTCATGGTAGCGCGGATGCAACAGCGCCACGCCTCCTTCGGCGGCCGTGGAGGCGGCCTCTTCGCGTGAGGCAAGTTCGACGAAAAGCGTTTCCGGATCGTAGAGCAACCCCGTGGAATCGGCGAAGTCCGTCATGTCGCGCAACACGCCGGCTTTCGTCTTCGACGTCAGACATGGGTTCACGTTCGTTGCCGGCAAGATCTCGGCAATGTGAAAATCATGTCCGTCCGCCTTGCGCCGCTCCACCATGGCCAACCGGTGTTCGCCCGTCAGTTCCTTCTTGGAGATCTCCATCAGATGGCGCTGCCCCCACTCGTCGAGCGCACGGTGCTCGAAGAAGAACTTGTCGTCGCCGCGCTTCACACTGGGGACTTCACCCCGTTGCGCAAAATGGCGGAGATCCGTCTCGCGCATGTGAAGATGCGCGGCGGCGCTCTTCAGATCCATCAACTGGAAGCCCATGGCGGATCACCAAGTCGGATCGGCCGGACGGCGCGGCGGGCGGGCACCGCCCGAGAAATCGGAAAAGCCCTTCTCACGGTAGGACGGCGGCACGTAGCGGCCGTGTTCGGCGGCACGGGCGGCGAAATCGGCCGCCGCGTCCGGATGCGCATCCGCCCACGCTTCCTGCGCGGCGCGGCGGCCGGCCATATACGTCCGCTCCTCGCGGCGCTTGCGATGGATTTCCTGTTCACGCGCTTTCCACTGGGCATCCGTGTAGGGGTCCACCTGCACGACGGCATCGTTCAATTTGATGCCACACATCAGCAACAACCACTGGATGCGGTAGATGACCTGCTCCCACGAATCGAACGCCGGCTTGAGCGCTCCGGACATCAACAACGCCGAGACGGAGACGCCGCCGGCCGGACACCCCAGCCACGCCAGCAATCCCTGCCGCTGAAGTGCGTCGAACGTCTCCGGGAAATCCATGCCCAGTTCACCGACGACCGCCGAAAAAACGCCGTCCCACCCCTCGACCTTCTTGACCTCGCGGCCGAGGTAGAGACGCTGCGGCGTCAGATCGACGAGTTCCGCCGGCGCGGCAACGAACGTCATGATGCGCAGACGCTCCGAGCGGTGACGCATCTGAAAGCCACGCGCCACCTCTCCGTAGGATTTGAAGTACGCATGGGGGTTCGCCAGCCAGGTCTCGACTTCATGCACGTAGCCCATGTCCTTCTGCTCGAACGGCGCGACCGGACACACCGGGCGCGGCGGTCGGCTGAAACGGCCAGGGCCGCCAGCATACGACGGGCGTTCGGGACGGTCGAAACGGTTGTAATAATCGCTCATTTGAATTCCAATTTAAGGTTCACATTCTGGGTTGTCGCCGTGGCGAGATCAACCGCCACCACGCGACCGCCCGCCTCGAAACGGTGCGTCGTCGAAACGCCCGCCGGCGCAACCACGCGCGTGAGGGTGAAGCCGTCAGGCACGACGAACCGCGCCGTCATCGGGAAGCCGCCAACCACTTCAATCGTAGCCGACAACGCACCGTCTGCCCACTGCTGGTCTTTCAACTCCACCGCGCCCTGCAACATATGGCGGTCGCTCGTGAGGAAGTGCGGATGCGCGTCAGCTGGCTGCATCGCCACAAGCCGTACGCTGCGCGGCGGCACGGTACGCGCGAAACGACCGCGGTTGACGCCCTGCCACGTCTCCGTCCAAAACTCCCAACACGCGAACGCGCGGTCGGACGGCTCACCGATTTCAGCCCAGTCGAATCCGATTTCGGCGGGCGCGTCCGTCCAGTTGAACAGCGCCACGACGTGCCAGTCGCCAAACGCACGGCGCACGTGGAGGTTCCACACGGGAAGGTGGCCGAACTGCGGATAGAGCGAACCCGGCCGCACGTCGCACACGGGCAGCGCCTGCTGGATCATCTTGATGCGGCGCGGCGCGAGTTCGCCGAGTTTGTCGCCCGCGAACATCTGTTGTCCCGGCAATGCGACGATCGTCGCCTCCACACGCGCCTGTTCATCGGCCAAGGCCTTGTCGCTGATCATCATGCAGTCGGGGTCGGACCAGAAGACGACATTGTGCGCGAAAATCTGGTTGATCGTGCAACGGGCCTGGAGCATGAGATTCGCCCATTTGACGGGCTGGTTCGGGTGCACGATGTCCGCGCCTGTGCGCGAAGCGTCCGCATACGCCGCCTCCGCGCCCGTGAAATGGCCTTGACAGGCGAGAAACACGCGATCCGAACCGATACCGTCGCGGAATGCTTTCACGCACCGTTCAAACGGGTTCGGACACGTCGGATCTTTGAACCGCGCACGGACGTTCGGCCGCTCGTACATGTGGGCGCAGTAGCCTGCGCCACGGCCGCTCATCCCGTCGATTTTGAAGAACTCGTAGCCCCAGTCGTGCGACGCCGTATCAAAAATGCGCTGCAAATGCGCGAGCGCCTCGGGCACGGTCGGATCCAACGTGAACTTGCCGTTCCAGCAGCCCATCGGCCGGCCGGCCGCGTCATGCAGAAACCAATCCGGATGCGCCTTGTAGAAATTCGTGTTGCCCGTGCCAAACGGCGCCATCCAAAGGCCGGGACGGAAACCGAGTTTGCGGATTTCGCCCGCGAGCCACTTCATGCCTTCGGGGAACTGCTGCGGATGGTGTTCGAGGTTCATGTTGTAGAACTTCGAGACAGGCAGTTCGCTGGAATTTTCCTGCCAGCTTTCAATCGACCAGAATTCAAGGCCGAACGGTTTGAGGTACTTCGCGCCCAACCGCGCCTCGTCCAAATTCTCCTTGGAACCGGCCTTGTCGAAATAGATGTTCCAACTCATCCAGCCCGTCGGCGGCTTCGGACTGCGCGTCCGGTCGATCGGCGCATAGTACGGCACCCAACGGTTGCGGTAATAGTCGCGCTCGACGTTGAACGCGAATTCCGATTCAGCGGCTTCGGTGACGCGCCCCGACATCTCGAAGGGATGAACGCCCTTCTCGACGGCGGCGCCCAAATGGAGGCGACCGGCGGACAACTGAAGCGCTTCGTCGTGCGCGGCGGAGAAGAGCGTGTCGTTGTGCGTGGATTCGGCATCCCCGGAGGAAAGCTGCAACACACGCGAACCGATAACGGGCCGCGTTTGCGCCATGAACGCATCGCCGCGCGTACGGATCGTCCCCTTGAAATCAAGCGTCCCTTGATAAGCCAGCGCCGTGCGGTGGTAGACGTAGAGCGCCACCTTGCCGCCGTTGGCCGGAAATGTGATGTAGCCCTGTGCGTCGTTCTGCGTGTCGACGATGGCCAGACGCCGTGCCGCGCCGTCACGCGGATCTTCGATACGCCACGCCTTGTCCGCCACTGCCGCCGCGTCCGTCGCCCGGCCCGGACCCTTGAACGACAACACGCCGTCCACAACGGTCGCGGACGCACGGTGCGTCAACGTCAGAGCCGCGCCGTTCGGATCGAACGCCACGTCCCATTCACCGGCCGTGAAAGCCGTCTTGCCCCACGCCGCCACGGCGGTCAGGACACATGCAAGACCCAGAACACTCTTCATCCTTGCTCCTGTTGGTTTAAATAGGAGCATTCTACCATAAAATGGAAACGTCCGCAAAACACGCCGCCGCGAGCACACCATGCCGCGCCACGTCTATCTGAAAATCAGCATTGTGCCCTTGTGGTACGCCAGGACAAGCGTCTGCACGTGCGTCTTCGGCTTCGTCGTCTTCATGACATACCATCCGTCGGGAAGTTCAGACTGGTCCAACCGCGTGTCCGCGAATCCCGCCGCGCACGTCGCAAACGGATAGACCGTCCCGGGCGTCAGCAACTCGGGGTTCACAACCAGCATCCGCACACCTGCAAGCGAACGTACGGAGGTATCGGCGAAGGACACCAGACCGGCCGTGCCGTTTTTGGACACGTTCACGCCCAAAGCCGCCCCCGTAGTCAGCGTGACATTCGTCACCGTCAACGTCCCCGCGCCGACCGTACCGCCCACGAGCATCGCTCCCGCGCCGACGACGCCGTTGCTCACCACGCCCGTACCTGCAAACACGCCGCGCGTCGCCGTGGTACGCGACAGGTCGACCGCGCCGTTCGCAGCCGTCTCCAGCGTCCCTGTCACGCCGCCGTCATGCGCAAAGCGCACGACGCCCGCCTGAATGCGGCCGACGCCCGCGTAGGTGCAGGCGTTCGTGATCAGCAGTTCGCCCGCGCCCGTCTTGTTGAATCCGCCAACTCCCGTCAGGGCGCGACCGATGACGATGCGGTTCGTTCCCGTATCGAACGTCACGGCCTCCGCCTCGTTCGTTCCCATGAGCGCGGCCGTCACGATGATGGACGTATTCGTGTCCCAGGCGTGGATCGTCCCACCAGTTCCACCGCCCAGATAGACTTCGTGCGGCGCCCCCGTCGTTCCGTATTCACCCACACTCAGTCCGCGTCCGCCCAGATACAGGTCGCCGCCGGTCATGTAGAACCAGCCCTTGCCATTGTTCCCGGAACGGATGTTCACGCAAAACTCCGGCGTGTAGATCGTTCCGCCGGACTGGTAGAACCACCCCTGTCCATCAACGGCGACGGCCAGATTCGCGGCGGGGTCCTCCACGACGAGTTCGCCGCCGGACATGTAGTAGTAGCTGCGGGCGCGTGGCCAGTGGCCGAGATGGAGCGCGGAATTGTCGCCCACCTTGCCTGTGACGCGAAGGCGTCCACCGACATGGTTGACAATGCCGGTCATCGTGTGGCCGCCCGTCTTGATCTCGCCGTTACCGGTTTCAACGCATCGGACGGAAATGTCCGTCTCATCGCCTGTGAAGGTGACGGACGCGGTCGTCTGAAGGATGTCCGGATACGCGGCCGAGCACGCGACGGCGATCTGAAGCGCCTCGTGGATCACTCCCTTCACGTTGTCGAACGTGACCGCGCCACAGATGGGACGGACGTTGTTCGTGAACGTGCAATTCCTGAACGTCACCGCGTTCGTATATGCGAGGTCGATGAATCCCCAGCCAAACACGTCGCGCGCAATTTCGGCGTCCTTGCGCATCGGATGGATGATACCGCCGTTCTCAAGCCGCCCTGTCGTGCCGAGCGATCCCACCGTACCACCCATCTCGCCGAAGTAGAACCTCGTCCCACTGTTGACGCGCAACGTGCCGGGGAAAGTGAACGACGGAGAGAGGAAGACGTTCGTTACGGCAGCAAAGGCCAACGTTCCTGCACCGGTGGCGTCGGCGTGGAACTCCCAGCTATTGGCAGCCCGGCTTCCCTTCATCGACAACGTCCGTCCGGCGGGAATCTCAAGCGGTCCTTCCCAAACGCCGACGTGTGTGCCATTATCCGTCGTGATGTTGATTTCGCCGTTCTGTTCGACGACGACCGGTTCGTTGAAGACAGTGCGTAAACCGGCCGTCCACAAATACAGATGGCCGCCGTCGAGAATCGTCTTGCCCATGGCGTCGCCAAGGCCATCCTGCGAGAACGCGACATACGGACCTGCCTTGACGCGGATGTCGCCCGCACCGTTGAACCGCGACACGCACATCTGCGTCCCGCCCGTCTTGCAGAGCTCGTATCCGCATGACTCGATTTCGTTCACGTAGAACTGCTCGAACGCCCCCACGAGCGCGTTGTCGGCCAATACGATCTTCTGTAAATGCTTGTTGTAGGACCGAATCATGCCCGTGTCGATTAACGCGCCCTTTCCATCGTGTC